>JABDLO010000224.1 GCA_013002995.1 Saprospiraceae bacterium
CCCTGGAAGTGACTGTCTCTGATATTCCATTGATATCAAAAGTCCACAAATAAGATTGGATGTTTTCTTCATCATAACTTTCATTTACAAACTCAATGGTGTTAACCCCACAGGAATTTATGAGGAAGTCTCTATCCCCTATTACTCCATCAGATTGTATCTGGGCAACTACAGATTGTTCACATTCAGCAACATTAAACTGAAAGTCTCTACTCAATTCTCCCATCAATTGACCATTTCTATACTCTTTCACACACACACCTACTACAAATTGTCCCAATTGTGTAGGGATTCCTGTTATTCTTCCTGTTTCCGGATCTATCGTAATCTGAGGATCTCCACCAAGTGGATTTACAGCACTGTAGGTGGGAAGTCTAAAGGTTACTTCATCATATAAAGGCCTGCAACGAGCAGGATCTGGTCTTACTCCGGTACAACTACTTGGATCTCCTCCATTTACACCATCCTGTCCTCCTGAAGTTAATGGAGCACAAAACTCATATACCAATTGGTCGCCTTCTACATCAATGGCACTGTGATCAAAATTTACACGCTCTCCAAGACAGATTACAATAGGAGGAAAGTTTTTAAACTTCGGACTGTTATTACAGGTTTCCTGTGCCAGAGGAGAGATTTCTACTGTGAATGCCGCTCCTGTTTCATCAGGCCGCACAATATTGTTGATGGTAACATTTCTACAACACCTCTGGTAAGCAATTAAATAAGTTTCATTACTAATAGGAAGGGTCACAGTAAACCTATATACTCCTTTTTCAACCCTGATATTGGGAGGAATGATTAGGCATGGATTAGCATCAATATTGTTAACCAATTCGATCTCCGTTGCAGGCTGATTAGCAATAGTTCTCACATAACTCCATCTATTCCCATCTCCTTTGTATACCCCAAAAGAGGCATCAAAGTCAAAATCTGCTCCTCCTCCAGCTGCATCACGATACATAGTGAATATGACTTCATATCTTATGGTGTTGCTTGTCGTGTCAACTCCCATACAATTATAAACCACATCACCACCTACAATATGCCTGCTTGATGCAGACCCCATCACAAATATGATCCCACTAATAATTAATAGGATTCTGAGGTATCTGTAGTTCAACTCTTGAAAGTTAAATATCATATTCCTTTTATAACCAATGTTTTTAACGGTTTCAATCATTATTTTGGTATGGACAAATTTAATCACCTAAACTTGAAGATATTATGTAATAGACGACATTACCGTATAAGGCGTCTATGATATAAAGACATAAAACAAGCAAGTTTTGTTGCCCGGACATGATTAGAAAAAATTAAGTATAAAAATTACACTTCCTTAAAATGTTTTATTCCCTTGATTCGTTTTTATGGCTTTAGAGCGGAAGATAACAACTTAAATTTATTTTTCCAGCTATTATATTTTTCATAGATACGTAGAGGAAATGGTATTTGCAGATAAGATGCATGATGTAATAAGAGTGCTAGAAAATAATGGAGTAATTGTATATCCCACTGACACCGTATGGAGTATCGGTTGTAGCGTATTCTGTCAATCTGCTCTGGATAGGATCCACAAATTGAAAGGAAGGTCACAGGAAGATCCGTTTGTCTTATTATGTAGTGATCTTGAAATGCTTAAAAAATACGTGAATCGTATTCATCCTAGAGTGGAGACATTATTATCTTATCATGAACGGCCTCTAACCATTGTCTACCCACAAGCAAGAAATCTACCTCAATATGCCTTAGCCGCTAATGGCAGTGTAGCCATCAGAATTACAACGGAACCTTTTTCCAGAACAATCATTGAGCTTTTGGGCTGTCCCCTGGTTTCCACATCTGCCAGCATATCAGATGATAGGTTCGCTTCTTCATTTGAAGATATCGATACTATAATATTACAAGAAGCCGATTATGTATGTTACCACAACAGACATCTGAAGTCAGACAAGGAGCCTTCGATCATTGCCAGCTATGATAAAAAAGGGGAATTGATTTTTATAAGGACTTAATTCAGGTATTTCTTCAAATCAGTATCGGACCTAAAGTAATTTATTGCTTCATCAATGAATGGATCTCCAATGTTCATAACACTGTCTCTTGCTTGTTCTCCCTGTAGTTGATATTTTAATTCTGACTGAATCTTCTTTAAAAGGAATGATTCATTTATTGTAAGGTTGTTGATATCCTGGCCTTCTTTTTCATCACTCAGAAAAGACCTAAATCCACTTACAGAAAGTTCCTGTGATTGTTTCCTTTCTCTAGTTAAATAAACATATTCAGGAATATAAGAAAAAATTGCCTCCGAGTGAGCCAAACTCATTGTGCTATCAGCAGGAATAAAAACATCAGGTATGATCCCTCCACCACCATAGACAGGACGTCTCAGGAGATTGGTATAATATACCATGGAGTCATTAACGGCTGTGCTTTCCTCACTTCCATACACCTCTCCATTGGAATATCTATCATATATATCATTATCATAATCCTTGAGGTCATCATATGGCTTCTGGATTGACCTTCCTGTAGGGGTATAATACCTAGAAATCGTCAACCTGATGGCACCTCCATTCCTTAGTGAATATTGTTCCTGAACTAAGCCCTTACCAAATGAACGCCTTCCAATTATTAATCCCCGATCCCAATCCTGGATCGCACCGGCAATAATCTCAGAACCTGAAGCCGACCCTTCGTCAATAAGCACTGCAATCTGATCAACAGGAAAAAAGTTTTTGCCTGTCGTCTTGTATTCAACTTTACTTTCATTTTTACCTTGAGTATATACAAGCAGCCTTCCTTTTTCATTAAATAACTGACTTAGTATATTGACTGTTTCAGGTAGATATCCTCCTGGGTTATCTCTCAAGTCAATGATCAGATGTCTAGTCTGATGGTCTTCAATCATCCTTTCTAGGGCATCCATAAATTCTTTGTAAGTATTGGAAGAAAATCTATCGATCTTGATGTAGGCGATATCATCATCGATTTCGTACGCAACTTTACTAGATTGGATGTTTATATCATCCGGAAGTATAATAGATTCAATAATATCTTCCTGACCAGGCCTTTTAATTGTTACTTTGAGTTGCTCTACCTGATCTGCCCTCAGAAATTCTCTGATCTCACTGTATTCTTTATTAACTCCCGCCACCACACTATCACCTATGGCGATGATCTTGTCAAAAGGTTGAATACCTGTCTTATCAGCCGGAGATCCTTTAATTACACGTGAAATCCTCAGGGTATCATTGATATAAAACGATTCAACTCCAATACCACGGTAGAAACCATTCATCTGCTCACTTATTCCTTTAAGTTGAGCTTCTGAGAGATAAATGGAATGAGGATCTAAGTCATCCATTATATCTCTAATGGCAGATTCCAGGATGGCATCACTATCCAGTGAATCAACGTATTTTGATTCTATAAACCTGACAATTTCCTCTACTCTTCCTACCGGTCCAGCAAGGTTTCCCTCCACATCAACTGCCTCAATAAAGTCCAGATCACCGTCATTCATTTTCACACCTACAAGCATTCCTACCACTACCATAGCAGCTAGAAGAAAAGGTTGCCATATTTCATACCTGGTATTAGTTTTCATCCACGGTTTGCAATCTGAATTCTATTATGCATAATCCTTGCCATATTGAACTCCCAATATAGATAGTTATCTGATTTCTCCCTTAACTACTTCATTATTAACCTAAGTTTAATAATTTCAGAAGGTTGAGAACACTTGCTGAATATCTTCATATCTTGGAATCAAAATAACAACATCATGCCTAGAAAACACAAAAGTCATGAAATTGATCAGACTGACCTTGATATCATTTCAGTTCTGACTTACGACGCCAAGACTCCTTACGCTGAAGTGGCGGAACAAGTGGGAGTTTCTGTAGGTACTGTTCATGGACGTGTAAAGAAAATGATTGACCTGGGTGTGATCCACGGTTCAAAACTATCGGTTGATTATGACAAATTGGGATTTGATATCTGTGCCTTTTTAGGAATTTATCTCCGAGAAAGCAGTCTTTATGATGCTGCAAGTAAAGCTTTAAAGAAAATACCTGAAGTTGTTGAAGCTCATTATACCACAGGCGTTTATAGCATCTTTGTAAAAATACTTTGCAAAGATACGGATCATCTTAGAAAAGTCCTATCCAATGAAATCCAAAAAATTGAAGGGATACAAAGGACTGAAACCTTTATATCCCTTCATGAAAGCATCAACAGACATCTGATGATGGATGCTCTCAGCCTGGATGATTAAATACCCAGGTAATGTTTTAACAGCTTACTTCTTGAAGCTGATCTTAATTTATTTATTGCTTTATCTTTAATCTGTCTTACTCTTTCCCTGGTCAAGCCAAATTTTTCTCCTATATCTTCCAATGACATCGGATGTTCTACCCCAATTCCAAAGTACAACTTGATGACATCCATTTGTCTTTCTGTAAGTGTCGATAAAGACCTTTCAATTTCTTTCCTTAAAGATTCACCATACTCCAATTTCTTATCTGTATCTGGAGTAGCACTATTTTCTAACACATCAAGTAAGGAGTTGTCCTCTCCATCAACGAATGGAGCATCCATTGATACGTGTCTTGCTGCAACTCCCAGAGTAGTCTCTACTTCTTCAGTAGGAATCTCTAACAAGTCAGCCAATTCTTCTGAAGATGGCTCTCTTTCAAATTCCTGTTCTAATTCTGAAAATGCCCTGTTGATTTTGTTTAATGACCCTACTTTATTCAATGGAAGCCTAACGATTCGAGATTGCTCGGCTAATGCCTGCAGGATCGATTGTCTAATCCACCATACGGCATATGAGATAAATTTAAACCCTCTTGTTTCATCAAATCTTTGGGCGGCTTTTATTAAACCAAGATTTCCTTCATTGATTAGATCACTTAGGGAAAGTCCTTGATTCTGGTACTGTTTGGCCACGGACACTACAAACCTCAAATTTGCCTTTGTCAATTTTTCTAATGCTTCCTGGTCTCCTTCCTTAATTCTTTTGGCGAGGTCTACTTCTTCTTCCGGGGTGAGAAGATCGACCTTTCCGATTTCCTGTAAATATTTTTCTAAAGATTGGCTTTCCCTATTGGTAATGGATTTTGTAATCTTAAGTTGTCTCATCAATCAAGAATTTAAGTGCTGTTAAGGTGGTTATCAATACTGTGTACTCAAAAAGTGTGCAAAGATATAATTTCTTCATCAAAATGTCAATGGTGCACAATCCAGAGAGGACATTTCATCCCGGAACAATTGAATTACGATTATTTAGTAAAAAAAGTTCATTTCTTTTGAAAAATCAAAAAATTATTATTATTTGCAGCAATTCACTTGAAATCCAACTGGATTCATTACAAATCAATTGATTATATAAATATAATTTTATAATGCAACGAGTTAAATATGAGATGGAATTTATCTTCAGGGCTTCACCGACCATCCTGTATCAATTTATCACAACACCATCATGTCTTGTCAGGTGGTTTTGCGATGAGGTAGATATAAATGATGACGTTTATTCCTTTAGTTGGGATGGTGCTGAGGAGGAAGCTGAGATGATGGATGACATTGAAGATGAAAGAGTTAGGTTCAGGTGGGAAGATGCTGATGACCCCGATGAATACCTGGAATTCAGAATGTATAAATCTGATGTAACCAATGAGACTGTACTTGAAATCACAGACTTTTGTGATGACGATGAAGTGGATGCACAGCGTGATTTATGGGATAGCCAGATTAAGGAAATGAGGAAAGAATGTGGAGGATAACCTCCTTTTTTCTATTTTATTTTATACTTAGGAACCAAATTAAACTTTTACTTTCCCTTAAACACAGGCCTTCTTTTTTCAATAAAAGCAGCGGCACCTTCCCTGCCATCTTCAGAATCTATTGATTTGCCAAATTCTACCTGCTCTTTTTCAAAGGCATGAATTTGAGAATCGAAATGAGCATTAACGGTTTCAATGACCTTGGCAACTGCTATCGGTCCTTTGGTACCAATCTTTTTCAATATTGACTCTGCCATCTGGACTTCCATTCCTGATGGGACAACATGATTGGCGAGTCCCAGTCGATGAGCTTCCTTGGCATCAATCATATCTGCTGTAAGTAATAATTCTATGGCTTTCCCCTTGCCTATCAACTGCACCAACCTTTGCGTACCACCATAACCCGGAATTACTCCAAGATTCACTTCAGGCTGACCAAAACGGGCATGCTCTCCTGCAATCCTCATGTGACACGCCATGGCCAATTCACAACCTCCTCCAAGTGCAAATCCATTGACTGCTGCAATCACCGGCACATGGAACCGCTCAATCAGAAAGTAGGTGTTATGACCATAAGTTGACAATTTAGTTGCCTCTTCCCTATTGTGATTAGAAAATTCTTTAATATCTGCACCAGCGACAAAAGCTTTTCTTCCAGATCCGGTGATGATCACTCCAGTCAGCTTTTCATATTTTTTATACCCCTCAAAAAAGAAGTGATTAAATCCTTGCATTACTTCTCGATTGATGGCATTCAATGCTTTCGGCCTTTCAATGGTCAGGATAACGATCCCTGAATCATTATACGTTTCACTAATTATACCCATGATCTTATTTTATTTATGATGGATTGTATCAATCCATTGATGTCTTCTGAAACTTTAAAAGCAAATATAAGCAACCCAAAAATCAAACCTACTACCATCGTCCTGACAATGATGGATAGAATGGTATTATCAAAAGAAATATCAAAAGCCATAGCCGCAATAAATACTACTCCGAAGATCAGGATCGCTTTGACAGAGTTCAATGTAAAGGGCTGCATATCAAATTTCTTCTTGACATAAAGGAATTTAACGAGATTAAAAAGCGTCAAGGCTGAAAGTGTAGCAATAGCAGCTCCATTGATCCCCATCGTATTAATAAAGAAATAATTGGCAAAAATATTTAACACTCCCAGGAGGAGTATGGCATAAAGATTAAATCTAAAAAATTTAGAATGGGCTATTATTGCTCCATTTACACTTGTGGCCATATCAATGACCTTGGCCGTTGAAAGAAATAGTACGACATATTTGCCTTGAGCATATACGTCTCCTTTACTCATCAGGCTGAAGATGTCATCGATATTAATCCATATCAGTATCAACCCCAGCAAGCCAATAATTAATAGATTGATAGAGCTCTTAGAGTAGATCTTCCTGATATTATCGGTATCTCCCTTATCAGATGAATCACTGATGATGGGATTAGCTATCGAAAAAATACTCAAAAGGGGAATATTGAAAAGTGATCCGAAATACACAGCCATCGTATAAATTCCGTTATCCTCATAATCCATGATCTCGGTAACCATGAACTGATCTAGTTGTGTCATGAGTACAGCTCCCATGGGCCCAAGAGTACTATAAAGAGCATATGCTTTGATGTCCGATTTCAATTCTGGAGTCAGAAAACTCAGATTGGGCTTCAGGAACAACTGGCCCATGAATTTGATATATAGAAGAAGGCCAATGGTTGCTACACCATAGACGGTGATCAGATTCCATTCTAATTCATGGAATGAAATGATATCAAAATGGTAAAGTACAACCAATATGGGAACCCCAATTTTTATCCATAGATTATTGAAAATGGAGGGGATAACTATCCTCTTAAGGCTTGCCAGGTAGGATCCTTGCAGCGTCATTATCACACCAAATAGCAGAATTCCACTTATAAGCATGTAATTATCCTGAAACTTAGCTGGAAGAAAATCGAAACAGATCAGTGTGACGAGTAAATATAATATATATCCAGTCAGAGTATAAAAGATGCCAAAACCAAGGATTCCATGATGTTTCTTCTCCTTGTCTTCAAATCTGGGAAAGAATCTCAGCATGGTCTGAGAGATTCCAAGCATTACAAATGGAACCAAAAGAAAAGCTGTAGATGTTAGGTACTTAAATTTTCCAAGTTGTTCGGGTTCAAGAAGGATTTCATAGATCAATAACATATTGATAGCCCCTACCAAGGCAGCAACCAGGCTTACAATTGTATTTTTGATGCTTTGGCGTCTAATAATTCCCATCGATGATATTGAAAATAACCAGTAAATTATTGGATCTACAATGATATATATTTAATCTCTTATATATGCACCAAAGTAAGTTTAATCAAATTCAAATCATCATTGATAGATCAAAAAGATCTATAAGGCTCTATCCTTAAATATTGTCCAATATGAGGATTAACTCTTTGTTCTTTAGGAGGTAGTTGCATATAATCACCATATATTGAAGTAAGTATTTTAGCAGCATTGCTCGGTATCGGAAATCTATAATTTTCAAAGGGAACCTTTACACCAGGGAACCAGTCACCCTTATCGCTGGAGAGGATTTTAAAATTATGTACATTCCTAAAATACATTTGTTGTTTCTTCTCTCTTAAAATAAATATATCGATTGCAACTCCTCTTTTCCCATCTTTGGAAATAATTGAAAAAGGATCCATTACTTTGAAGAAGTCATATCCCATATTAAATATTTTAAAACAATCAGGAAGGTTTACGCTAGCCTGAAGAAATCTATTGAATTGATCTTCCGACATAAATATATCTATATCATCATCCCATGGAATGAATCCTTTATGTCTTACAGCTCCAATTAATGTCCCATACGCCAGAAAATATTTAAAATCATATTTAAGTGATAAATGGTCGATACATTGCAACATTCTGATGGCAATTTGCTTTACCTGTTCAATAGGTTCATTGTATACCTCTCTTCTATCTGGTATGATTTCATCAAGATCAATCTCTTTTCTTTTTCCTGATCTAAGACTATCTATTTTTCTGTTTTTAATGTATCTGTAATAAGGATAATATAATTTCCTAACCTGCTTCCATATACCTGTAAAAACATTATCCATGGGCTTGAATTAAATAATTTTAATGGGATGTAATTGTAATTTGTTTAAATGATATAACTTATTAAAATTATCACTCATATTAAAAAAAATATTCTAAATTTGCCCGTTCATTTGAACAACTCTTCTATTCAAAATATTTCCAAGCTTTGTCTATTAAATCAATACTTAGGCCTTATTATCTTCCGACCTTGCACAAGTTAAAGTATTGGATTGAAAATAAAAGATTTACTAAAAACAGTATTCATGTTTTTAACAAGGCACATAATGCATTGGCACGAGAAGGGATTTTTTATTGGCCGGAATTTGGAACCTTGCTGGGTATCCACAGGGATGGAAAATTGATTGGTCATGACACAGATCTTGATTTTGGAATATTTTTATCAGATTTTAATGAAAGAATTGAATCTGCACTACTTGAGGAGGGATTCACTAAAGAGAGAGAATTCGTTATTGAAGGTGGAGCATATGGAAGAGAAGAAAGCTACATACTTAAGGGGGTGACTGTCGATCTTTTTTATTTCACTAAAACAGATTCTGGAATGTATGCCCATTTGTTTCCAATAAATGAAAACAGAGAACACATCATACGGGAACTCTGGACCAGTGCCAATGAGTTTAAGCAGATTGAGTGGGAAGGAATGAAGTTAAATATACCTAAGGAGACAGATCAAAGATTAATTGACACATATGGTGAAGATTATAGAATACCGGTGAAAGACTGGTATACTCCAGATGATGCCCTTAATTCAAAAATAATTATTAAAAAAATAAAACATACCATCTTCTAATGAGTGAATCAAAAGCATATTGGGAAGCTTATTATGCCAATCATAAAGAACCGAAAAACGAGTCAATGTTTGCAAGGTTTGTTAAGCCATTTCTTCATTCTCAAAAATCTTTGTACGAATTGGGCTGTGGAAATGGTCGGGATAGTATCTTCTTTGCCAAGGAGGGCGTAAATGTTACAGGGTTTGATCAGTGTAACAATGAAATCGATTATCTCAATACCAAATTTGAGGATTTTGAAAACATTAGTTTTGAAGAGGGTGATTTTACATCTCTTGGATCGAAACCCAAAGCACAATATATTTATTCAAGATTTACGCTTCATTCTATAAATCTCGAAAGTGAAATTAGAACTTTAAACTGGGTCACTAACCATTTGTTACCCTCAGGATTGTTCTTTATCGAGGTTAGAAGTATAAAAGATGAGTTGTATGGTATTGGAAATGAAGTTGAAAAGGATGCATTTGTAACTGATCATTACCGGAGGTTTCTTGAATTAAACTCATTTATTGAAAGGATTAAAGACGCAGGATTAAATGTTCTTTACAAAATTCAAAGTAGAGGGTTGGCTCCTTTTAAAACAGAAGATCCTGAAGTCATCAGAATAATTGCTCAATACAATTCATAATTTTCAAGTATGAATTAATCTCATTTCAATATTGACCAAAGGCAAAGAAATATCTAAATTAGAGGAGAAAGGAATTTCAATTATCATTTGTTGTTATAACAGTGAGAAGAGGTTATCTCCTACACTCGAGCATCTTTCCAATGTCATTATTCCTGAAGAATATCAGTGTGAGTTAATTATTGTAGACAATAATTCAAAAGACAAGACATCATCAACAGCTAAAAATCTATGGTCTCAATTTGGGAATCCTTTTACGATTAAAATATTAAAGGAATTGAATCAAGGATTAATTTATGCAAGACAGCTTGGAATAAAAAGTTCGAAATTTAATTTCATTTTATTTGCTGATGATGATAATTGGTTAGACCGTAGATATCTAGTTGAGGCTGTTGGTATTCTGGAAAAACATCCTAAAATTGGAATACTTGGAGGATGGGGAGAAGGTGTTTTTGAAGTAGAACCGCCCGTTTACTTTTATGGATATTACCCATTCAAATCACTTCATAATAATCTTGCGATATCTAAACCTGGAGACAACATAGGTTTTCTTGATAATCCAGAAGAAATCATCTTTGGAGCAGGAACTTTTTTCAGGCGTCAAGTATTTATAGACCTCTCTCGCTGTGGGTTTAAATCTCTACTTACAGGTAGAAAAGGTAACCAGGTGATTTCGGGAGAAGATGCTGAATTATGTTTTGCTACCAAGATGCTTGGATATAAACTTTATCGGACTGACAAGCTTAAATTCGAGCATTACATTCCTGAAGGCAGGTTAAGCAACGAATATTTAAAGAAGTTGTTTTTTGGGTTTGGATTTACAGAGCCTATACAATCAATTTACACTTATCTATTAAAAAATCGTGGTGAACTCGCGAATATTTCACAATCGGTTTTAAAGATAAAATTAAGGATATTTCTCCTCGCTCTGGCCGTCTTCATGATAAAACTCAGCAGGTTTAAAAAGCTTGAAAAAGTAACTCTTCTGCTTGAGATGGAAAAAGGAAAATTAAAATACCTTTCAGAAAATCAAAACGACTATAAGAAAAGTGTAGCAACAATTACTTCCTTTTATGAAAAAGCTTCTTTATCAAAGTGATAAAATGGATCATTATTCCTTTATCCAACTATTTAAACACGACATAAGATGATAATTCTCATCTTGTATAGATATAAACAATATATATATTTGCACGCAAAATACTGATAGATGTCTTTATGTATTATTACAGGCTCAGCAGGTCTGATCGGCAGTGAATCTGTTGCTTTCTTTCACGATAAATTTGACCAGATAATTGGTATTGATAATGATCTGAGAGCATACTTTTTCGGTAAGGAAGCATCAACAGGATGGAATACACAACGCCTTGAAAACCAATACTCCAACTATTCCCATCACAATATTGACATCAGAGATTATAAATCTCTTGAAAAGATATTCAACAAGTTTTCTTCTGATATATCATTAATAGTGCACACCGCTGCTCAACCTTCTCATGACTGGGCAGCTAAAGAACCCATTACAGATTTCACAGTCAATGCCAATGGTACTTTGAATCTACTTGAACTTACCAGGAATTACTGTCCTGAGGCAACCTTTATTTTTACTTCTACAAATAAAGTGTATGGTGACAATCCCAATAATCTGCCTTTGATAGAATTAGAAAATAGATGGGAATTAGATGAGTCCCATAAATACTTTGAAAAAGGAATTGATGAATATATGAGCCTTGATCATACGACTCATTCTGTGTTTGGAGCCTCTAAAGTTGCAGCTGATTTAATGGTTCAGGAATACGGAAGATATTTTGGATTAAATACTGGCACATTTAGAGGAGGTTGCCTCACAGGCCCTAATCATTCAGGTGCTCAACTACACGGTTTTCTTTCCTATCTGATGAAGTGCAACATCACTGGTCAACATTACACAATCTTTGGATATAAAGGGAAGCAGGTACGAGACAATATCCATAGTTACGACCTTGTCAACATGTTTTATCATTTCCACAAGGATCCTAAGCCAGGAGAAGCTTACAACGCAGGAGGAAGTAGATTTTCAAATTGCAGCATGAAAGAAGCTATAGTGAAAATTGAAAACATTACTGGAAATAAGATGAATTATTCTTATGCAGAGGAGAACCGAATAGGTGACCACATATGGTATATCAGCGATGTTTCAAAATTTCAAAATGACTTTCCACAATGGAGTTATAATTATGATTTAGAAGCCATTTTAGAGGAGATGTTTAATTCAATGAAAGAAAGGTATTAATGGATTCATCTACTCCTATTGTATTTTTAACAAGGCATTATCCTCCTAACCCTAATATCAATGGAGAGTCAATCTTGGACCTGGTTGCTTATCTTCAAAACCATCACAAAATTACTTCAACCATCATTACTACAAAAGCCGATTTTACTGGAGGTAATGTCAGTCAGAAAGCAGTTGGGAATGTGATAAGTTTTAATCAGGTATTTAAAGGCAATAATAAGCTAACAAGGCTTTTAAATATGCTAATCGAAGGGTATCGACTGGTGTCAAAAGCAAAAAAATTTAAGAATTCTTTGATTATAGTTACAAGTAGCCCTCCCCTTTTGTTAATGTGGGCATCATTACGCTTAAAGAAAAATTACAGATGGGCTTTTTGGGCTTTTGATTTGTTTCCGGAAGGTTTTTATGTTGAAAAGAATAAACGAAAGAAAAGTTTTTTATATAGAATTCTGTTTAAGTTTACCTATAAGTATATTCCCGAATTTCTAATTACTCTCGGACCAAAGCAAGCCGAATACCTGAAAATACAATATGGTAGCGAGATTGAACATTTAAATCTACCTTGCGGAATTTTTAAAGATCAAATCAAGGACAGCAATGTCCCTAACTGGCACAGGAATGGAAGGCTAATATTTGGATATTGTGGCAGACTAGGAGAAGCTCATAATCCAGAATTCCTTAAACAGGTAATCGATCATATCAATCCCAATAAACACCTCCTTATACTCGTGCTGTATGGAACTCATAGTGAAGAAATACTAAAATATGCCAATGGCAGGAAGGGTATTACAATAATTGATCGTGTACCAAGAAATCAATTACATTTTATTGATGTACATCTCGCAAGCTTAAGAGAAGAATGGACCCATATTGCAGTCCCATCTAAAGCTGTAAGTGCAATCTCCATAGGATCAACATTTTTATTTTGTGGTTCAAAATCCAGTGATAATTGGCATCTTCTCAAGAAATGTGGTTGGATAATAGAAGAAAATAGATCCATTCATAATCAAGTAAAAGAGTTTTTTGAAACCATCAACATGGAGGAAATCAAATCCAAAAGATCAAACTCTCAATCAGTAGTATCGATTCTTGAAGGCATGGTAAGCCATACTTACGAATCCGTCGCAATAAAAGTCAAATAAGACCTTAACTATCTTTTGCAAAGGTTATCAATCCTTTTTCTTTCAATATCAAATAAAAGAAGAACAAAAGACCAAAAATGATAACACCTGAACAAATCAAGCTTATGCGTTCTCCAGCCAGGTAAGAACCTGGCTCAAATCTAAAGATGATCTCATGCTGGCCCGCAGGTACTTTTAAACCTCTTAATATGTAATTAACTCTAACATGATTGACTTCATTACCGTCAATGTATACTTTCCATCCCGGATTATACCATATTTCTGAAAACACTGCAAATTGATCCTCATTGCTATTCGATTGATACTTTAGTTCATTGAGACCATATTGAGAGAGTTGAATATTTCCAGTTCCGCTAAAAGAAGAAACCCCACCTATATAGTCACTAAATTCTGTATGAATAACAGCCTCGTTCCTTGTATCCAGCGATTCAAGCATGCTAATTTCTTCATCTGCTGAACTTACCTTGGAAAGTGATTTAACAAACCATGCATTACCAAGAGCATCAGGATTCTGTTGAGCTTGAAATTGACCTCCTTCAGAAGGAAAAATAACATATTTCGTATTCAACATATTTAATACCCCTTGATTGTTTTTCGATATATGAAAATCAATTATATCTTGATATCTCTGCAATTTAGCCGGATGGTAACCTCCTATTGTTTTGTGGTGATATGATGGATTTGCTGAGGCAAAATTCTGAATATCTAGTACTCGATAATGAGGATCTGAATCAGATAAAATTTGTGTATCCACCGGTCTTGGAGTGAACTCTTGCTGCAATTTGCGACTGCTGACAAAATCATCATTATTTAGGTATCTTTTATCAATGATCCACAAGTCCAGTAACGCTATAATCCCTATTGCAGAGATCATAGTCAAATTATTTAATTTATCCTTGAAGTAAAAATACAGTATTCCAGAAGCAGCAAGGATAAATCCGATAGATCTCAGTGAAGAAGAAATCATTAAATTCTCTCTTTCATCTTTCACAAGATCTATTATGCTTTCAAAGCTGCTGTCATATGCGCCATTAAATGAAAAGACAGAAGGACCACCTAAGATGAAAAATAAAGCCAATCCTGAAAGAGTTCCTGCTGATATCAGGAGGGGCTTCACAAATTTTGATTTGTCTTTAGTTTTAATAATCTCATTTAATCCTAAACCAGTTAATAAAAACAAAAATGTACCCGTAACAGTCAATACTGAATTTGGTGTTCTGAATTTATTATAGAGAGGAAGATAATCAAACAATAACCGATTAAATACTTCAAAATGTTTTCCCAAAGAAATCAGAAAAGTAAACAAAACACCTAAAATCAACCACCATTTGAGTCTGCCTTTAACAACTATCCCTCCCATGACAAATAACAGAAACACAACAGCCCCAAAGTAATAGGGTCCTGAGGTTGAGCTTAATGACCCCCAATACAGTGGCAAGGGTTGATTGCGAAGTTGAGGAACCTTTCTCGCAAGTTCCGAATCACTGTCCACAATTTCCTGGGTGCTACCTCCCACAAACAATGGCACATAGCTAGCCATAAGATCCTCTCCACCATTACTCCAATTCATTGCATATTGCCATTCAAGGCCATCAGTCATAGAACTGGTTTGAGACATCCCCGCATTACTTGAAAGTATTTGCTTTCCTCTCATCGTCTTATTCCCATACTCATATGTAGTCCACAACTTAGAAGCAGAAGCACCTAACCCAAGAATTGTCCCTATTAGTAGGATGCCCAACTTTTTAGATAAGCCGACAAACTCCTTTTCCTTTATATGTTTAATTATTTCATAGAGTACATACAGGGAAATCACCATACCCAGATAATAAATCATTTGAGGGTGATTTAAGACAACACACATACTGAAGAAAAGAGAAAACAATATTCCACCCTTTAACAATTGATTTCTGAAAACAAGTATTATACCCGACACCATTGGTGGTGAATAGAGAACAGCTTGTAATTTTGTAACATGGCCTGTATCCATCAAAATTATATTGCCTGTTGTCATCGCAAATAGAATACCTCCAATAATTCCGATGTAATGAGGTAATCCCAAAACGATAATCGCTATATAAAATGAAAGCATACCTGCGATGAAGTACCCAATCGGTTTAGAAAACCCTAACCTCATTGCCCTTACTACATACTTGACCAGGTTGTTCTTTTGAGGAGCAGTTAATTGAAATGTAGGCATGCCTCCAAACATAGATGTTGTCCATAATGCAACATCGCTAGTTGCTTTCTCATAATCTCTCACCTCCTTCGCCATTGCGGTAAATTGGTTGAAATCTGAGGCAGAAACTACCTTACCCTGCAACTGAGGATAAAAATATGCCATCGATACAACAAGAAAAACAACTACAGCAACGACATGTGGAATTAAACTTTTAAAATCAAATTTCATATTAAGTGAGTTCAGGGTGCCTGATTATTCAATAATTCGTGATTTTCTTCTGATGTATTAAAGAAATAACAAATATCAAATTATTATTGCAGATAATCGTACATCACTTAAAAAGAATGGGTTTTACATTAAAAAAAATACTCTACAGGTTATTGTCATTTGAAAATTACCTTTTAGTGCTCAGTAAGGGATACTTCCTCTCTTATGATTTAGGCTTATTAAAATCCAACCCTTCATACGATTATCATTATTACTTGAAGCAAATCATCAGAAAAGGCGATACAGTGGTCGACATCGGAGCTAACCTGGGATATTATTCGAGAAATTTTGCCATCTGGACAGGTAAAGTAGGTCAGGTTCATGCTTATGAACCTGTACCCCCTATTTATCGTGTGTTAAGTAAGAATTTAAAGAAACACTCTAATGTTTCCATCCATCCTTATGCCTTGGGAGAGGAAGAAAAAAAAATCAGTTTGGGCAACAACACTTTATCCAATAGAGGGTATGTGGCCAGTGGATCTAATTTTGTTTTAGATTCTGAAAGCAAAGACCAGGCAGAAACCACCTTTGATGCTGTCATGAAAAATGCCTCAATTGAGCTTGGACGATTGGGGAAAATTGATTTCATAAAATGTGATGTTGAAGGGCATGAATATTACATCCTTTCACAGATCAAGGAAGTTTTAAATCGTTGGAAACCAACAGTTCTGGTTGAATCACATGGCAACAATAGGGATAAGGTAATCGATCTATTCACAAGTATTGGATACAAAGGGTACTTACTAATAAAAGGAGAATTAGTGGATCTTGATAAAACCAATGACCGCCAGAAAGACATTCTTTTTGTTTCAATAGATTGATAAATTGATAAACAAAAAGGAGAGAACATAGGCCCTCTCCTCATTCAGTTTAGCACACTTCAATATTGATTCCCTAATAATAGGAAATTATCTATTGTTTACTCAACCATTTTAAATCTTATTGGTTCAAAGCCTGAAAAATCCGGTTTCTACCGGCAAGTCTCTAGGTATGATTTTCATTACTGTAGAGCTGGTTCCTCCTTTGGACCACAGTGATTCTAAAGCTGTCGACATAACATTATTAACAACTTCCCAATCTCCTTTGACATAAGTGCTCATCGCATTGGTATAAACTTGTATTTCAGAGTTAGAATTTAATGATTGTATAAATGGGATAATGTCCGATTCATATTCATCCTTTAAAGGGTAGAGGCTAATCTCTAAGGTTACAGTCATCTGATATAAGTATTAATAATTTCTGAAAGTTTTATTTTGTTGACTTCATGTTTACCATTGAAGGTTTCTACAGGTGGATTCATCAATGCCCTATGAAGGTGGAGGTTCATTGCTTTTGTTCTCTCCTCAGTTAAGTATGGATCTTCGTTACCGTAAACCAGAAGATGTCTGTTGTCAAATAATGGAGATAAATCATTCATATTGATGTCTTCCGGGAACCAGCCGGCCCAATTAATAAAAAAGTCAAACGGTCTTTTACTTTTATGGACCCAGCGATACAAAGTTGTTGCACCTTGAGAGAATCCCATCAAAATAACTTTGCAGGATGGATATGGTTCTACACATTGATCATAGACAGCATCGAGATAATTACAGAAATCGTCAATTTCATCGAGCCTGTTTCTGGATGTCATCCATGAAGCGGCATGAGGCCCTTGTACTCCTCCCCAGTAAAATAAGGATAGCCCTTCCGGGCAAATGACACTGTGGATTTTAGAATCTACCTGATTGAATTTTGACAATATCCTCGAACCTGTCTGACCATAACCATGAGCGGCTATCCAAATATATCTGGTAGAAGCCTGAACTTTTTCATTGATATAGATATGAGCTTTCCTTGTAACTTCAATTGTCTTTAATGTGAATTCTGTTTGTGTCTTTTTCAACAATGTATTTTTGACTATGTTATGTATTCAAATCTATTGTAAAGATGCAACAAGAAAGGAATTTTTTAATTCATCCAGGTTATATCGTGATGTTTTTGGTATTAGCTGGAATAACAGCTTTATTTCTGGGTTTTTCAGGAGCTTACTTATATAATCGTGTTCAGCAGGGTGTACCTCCAGTAAAGTTACCCTCTCTATTTTATTGGAACACACTGATACTCGTTGCAAGTAGCGGAACATTGATCTGGGCAAAAAATAGCTACAAAAATGATCATACTTCTAATTATAAGATAGCTCTGGGTATAACCCTGGCATTAACGATATTATTTTTGGTGGCTCAGGTCTTTGCCTGGTTTCAACTTCAGGACCAGGACATTTTTATAAACCATAATACAATGGCATCCTACTTGTATGTCATATCGGGATTACACTTTGCACATGTTATTGCCGGCATACCCTTTCTGGCATATTTCCTCTTTATTGCCGTTAAAAAAATGAAGTCTCCCGTAAGCGTTCTCATCTATTTCAGTGATAAAGCTAAAAAGCGCAAGCTAGATCTGTTGAATCTGTATTGGCACTTTCTGGACGCTTTATGGATCTATCTGGTCTTGTTTTTCCTGATCAATTATCTCATCCAATAATGTTATCAAAGACTTAATAGTCCACATGACATTTATATATAAGCAAATATTCATATATATTTGCCGCATCATAAAACATTTTATTATCCGTTATTCCATAAATCGCAACCTTGTAATCATGAAAAGAGCATTTTATTTACTATTTGTGATGGTACTGATCTTTAGTGCTTGTTCCGAACCTAAAGGAACCACTATATCAGGAAATATCTCTGATGGACCCAATATGACCATCTTTCTTGACAAAGTTGAAGTCAGAAATTCTGAGCCTTTATTTAAAACAACTGTTGACGGAAACGGAAATTATCTATTTGATCTTCCTGAAGGGTTGGAAGAAGGATTATACCGTGTAAGGACAGGAGCTAAATCGGCACATCTTGTTCTCAAGAGTAGCGAAAAGCGGGTAAAAGTGAATGGAAATATGAAAGATATGGGTAGTGACATATATGAAGTAGAAGGTTCACCACAATCTGCTGAATACGTCAATGTTATGCAAAAATTCAGAAACAAAGAATTAGATGTTTCCGGTATCATGAATTACATTGAGCAAAGCACACCTTTGTTAGGTACATTATTAACATTAAGAACACTTGGATTTAGGCCAGATTTTATTGATGTCCACAAAAGCAATGTTACCAAGTTACAATCTGAATATCCTAATCTTACGTTCACTACTGATTATAATAATATAGTTACCCAACTCGAGAAGCAAGCTAAAATGCAGGAGGCCAAATTAAAAATTAAGGTTGGGGAAATCGCTCCTGATATTGCTCTTGAAGACCCTAACGGTCAGGTCAGAAAACTCAGCGACCTAAAAGGTCAGGTAGTATTGCTGGATTTTTGGGCAAGTTGGTGCGGACCGTGTAGAAAAGAAAACCCTAAAGTAGTAAGAACCTATAAAAAATATAAGGATCAAGGATTCACTGTTTTCAGTGTATCTCTTGACGGAATTGACAGCAAAGGTGCTAAAAGGTATAAAGATCAGGAACAATTGGAGTCCAACAGACAAAGATTAAAGCAAAGATGGTTGGCCGCAATTGAAAAGGACCAGCTGGAGTGGGACAGCCATGTAAGTGATCTTAAAAAATGGGATTCTGTAGCTGCTGCTGAGTATGGAGTGAGTTCTATACCAAAGACTTTCCTGATTGATAGAGATGGAAAAATCGCTGCACTCAATCCAAGATACAACTTAGAACAAGAATTGCTAAAACTCCTGTAGTTTAAAAGCTTCAATTCTTCTGTACATCATACGCAAGTATTGAAGCAGCACTTGCTACATTCAATGATTCAGCAATCTTCTGATTGGCACCTGAAATCAGCACCTTATCATCCAATAAAGGTTGAATGGAGTCTGAGATGCCTTTTCCTTCATTTCCAAGTATTATCAGACTCCCGGGAGACCAATGGTATGTCTTAAGAGGAATTCCATGCAAGTCAGTTCCGATAATCTTACATGACAATAGACTTTTAAGCCTTGCGAGGTCATTCCTTATAATTGATACATTGCATATTGATCCCCTGGTTGCTTGAATCACCTTAGGATTATATTCATCAACGGTTTCAGGTGACAGATAAAGGTTAATCATTCCAAACCAGTCACATATTCTGATGATGGTACCCAAATTACCCGGATCCTGAATATCATCTAAGTAAAATGCGAAGCTTGTCTCTTTTAACGGAAGCTTAACCTCTAATTCCGGTTTTTTACAAACCAACAGAACATCTGAAGGCGTTGTCAATAGTGATATTCGTGCCATTTCCTTTTCTGAAATGGTGTTTAAGAGGTCTGATCTCTTTCCCAGAATATCATAATATCGATCAGACCAAGACTCAAGTGCAAAAATATTTTCGATCTGGAATGTACCTGACTTTATAAATTCAATAGATGTTTTATGACCCTCCACTACGAATTTATCATACTTTTGTCTGAATTTTTTTTGCTTAAGCGATCTGATTTCTTTTATTTGATTACGACTGAGCACAGTAAACAGTTTACGTTCATTTGATATTGAGAATCAAAAATATAAATATTGTTCTTTTCTTTACTATCATCTTGATAATCACCTCTTGTGGTACCGCTAATTATGTTGGAGAAAACAGGAGCCTTCTGGATGGTAATGACATATCTTTTGTTGATGAGGATAATATTAATGAAAAGAATAATCTTCAATTTGAACTCAACTCCTTCATCACTCAAGAACCCAATAGCAACTTTTTTTGGTTGATCCCACGAGAGTGGTTTTACTATAAAAACGCTGATCCAGGTGACACTTCGTGGTTTAATAATTGGGTACGTAATTCTCTGGGCGAAAGACCTGTATATTTTGATGCCAATAGAGCAAGCGAAACAGCCGATGCCATGGAGCAATTCCTCCAAAATAGAAAAGGTTACTATAATGCAGATGTAAACTATGTAGAAAATAAAAAGCGCCACAAGACCAAGGTTACTTATGCAATCACTGCTGGAAAACAGTATAAAATCAATTCCATCAATTACATAGGAGAAGATCCAAACGTTGTAAAAATCATTGATGATATTTCTGGTGAATCACTCATTGACGTTGGTGACCCATTGAATGCCGCTAATTTTGACCTTGAAAAGACCCGGATCGTTAATGAACTACAAAACCGGGGATTTGCCAACTTCCTTCCTAATTATCTGGACATAAAAGGTGATAGTACCAATAACAATCATACCGTGGATGTATTCTTTCAGGTGTATGCCCCCCTACCCGACAGTATACACAAGCAGTACACCATTGGTGATATCAACATATTTACAGACTTTTATGCCAACCAGGATTCAAGTACATTGATATCAGAAGAGATCGGAGAGAACGGGTTCTTAAGACAGAGTAAAGATTACATTGTAAGGCCCTCATTGATCAATAGTAAAATATTCCTTAATGAGGGTGATCTTTTGGCCAGAGATAATCATATTAAAACATTCCGAAAATTATCCAATTTAGGGACTTATAGGTTTGTTCAGATGGAATCTAATGTTGATAGTGAAGTAGACTCTATCATAAATTACAATATCTATTTAACACCCCATGAACATGCATGGATCACCGATGTGGGATTTGAAGTCAACTTTTCATCAGTAGCATCACAGACACAGCGGCAGTTATTCGGACTTGCAGCAAGCGGCCTGTTAACCAATCGAAACTTTCTTGGAGGTTCTGAACAGAATACTTTTTCATTGTCGAATGGATATGAGCTTAATCTTGATTCATTAAGCTTGAGCACGTTCAGCATCAATGCCAATAACAACCTTACGATCCCAAAACACATTGACTTTCTTGGAGTTACAAAAGGACTTAAGTCATTGGGCATGCTATCCGATTCAAGGTATGACAATTTTAAGACGGAAACCACTACCAATTTCAATCTGGGATATAACCTTACAGATATCCTGGATTTCTATAAGATCAACCAATTCAATGCATCAGTATCCTATAATTATCAGCCTACACAGACAACTAGGTTTATCATTCGGCAGACAGCATTTGTTTTAAACTCCTACGATCTTGAATCCAGGTTTCTTCAAACCTTTGGCGATAATCAATTGATCATCAATAGTTTTGAAGACAATCTTTCAACTGGATATCTTTTTAATGAATTCAATTTTATCTACAACAGCATTCCTAAACGAAACGGGTTTTCATATTCTCTGCTGGGGTCCTTTGAGGCCAGTGGCTGGGAAACATATTTTGCCAATAAGTTATACAATGGTCTGAGTGGGAATGATTCCGTTTGGAAATTTTCTGATAGAATTGCTTTCGCCAAATATCTCAGGAGTGAAGTAGATCTAAGATTATATAAATCCTATGGGAAGGAGCAATCACTGGCTTTCCGATTTAATGCAGGAATTGCTACACCATTTTCAGATCAGCAGGTAGTACCATTTATCAAGCAGTTCAGTGTAGGGGGCCCTACCAGCATGCGTGCGTGGGACCAGAAGGAATTAGGACCGGGAAGCTATCTTGAATTGAGTCAACCCGAAAATGGATTGTTCTTTCAACAAGGTGACATTAAGTTGGAGATCAATGCAGAATATCGATTCGATATCCTCTGGTTGATGGAAGGTGCGTTGTTTACGGATATAGGTAATGTATGGACGCTTGAAAAAGATGAACTTAGACCGGGGTCAAACTTCACATCTAGATTCTATGAGCAACTAGCTGTTGGTGCTGGATGGGGAATCCGGTGGGATTTTACTTATTTCCATTTAAGATTTGACTTTGGTTACAGAATCAGAGACCCGTACCCTGACGAAGAAGGTGGTCACTGGTACTCCTGGAAAGACATCAGAAGCCAGGGTTTTGGCAACTTCCAGGCAGCTATTAATTATCCGTTTTGAGAGATTGTAAATTGTTGATTGTTGGTTGTTGATTTAATCTGCGAGAATCCCCTAAATCCGCATCATCTGTGTTCTATATAATTTTTTAATGCCCACCATTACAATCATTACAATGCAAGGGTAAAGTCTCTCTCTTCCTGTAACATCATTTAAACAATGTCCTTCGACCATACTTACTACAGATGGGACATGCATGTGGGTCATGACCTCTTGCGGGGCAATATTCTCGTCCAAAAAAGATAATCTGGAGATGCAGTTTATTCCATATTTCTTCCGGAAACAATCTTTTAAGATCCTTTTCAGTTTTGTCTACATTTTTCCCAGTGCTTAATTTCCATCTGTAGGCCAATCTATGGATATGGGTGTCTACCGGAAAAGCAGGAACGCCAAATGCCTGAGACATTACTACTGATGCTGTTTTATGCCCCACTCCCGGAAGTGCCTCCTAGGACTGCCAATCAGCAGGTACTTCACCATTATGTTCATCTATAAGAATGTGTGATAAATTATAAATGGCTTTAGACTTGGAAGGTGATAATCCGCAAGGTCGGATGATACTCTTAATTTCTTCAACTTCCATCTTGATCATATCGTATGGATTGTCTGCTTCTGCAAATAAAAAGGGAGTCACCTTGTTTACACGCTCATCTGTACATTGAGCAGAAAGCAATACTGCAATCAACAAGGTGTATGGATCTGCATGATTCAATGGAATAGGTGTCGTAGGATATAACTCTTCTAATATCTGGGCAATCTCTAAAGCTCTTTCTATTTGATTCATATTATATCGATAACAAAAATTGAATGGTATCAACCCCATCTGCATAATCCATCAATGATGGCTGCTGAGCTTTTCCAAATGGAACACAGTCATAACCCTTAATGCTTTTATTAGAAACAACACATTGAATACTATCCTTGTTGTGATCAAGGTAATGAATAAGATCAACATCAGAATGATACCTCTGATAATGAAGGCAGGCTATCCTGCTCGCAATCTGTTCATCTTCTTTAAGCAGAAGGCAACCGTTATTCAGGAAGGTTTCCTTATTAAGTAGAAAGAGAGCCATATTGTAATCAAAGTTATTCCTGTACTTATGATGATTGCTCAAATCATCGAATGCCTCCATCACGCTTAACAACCTCGGCAATTCATAATCTCGTGGTACCAAAACCTGAGAAACATTACGACATCCCAATCCGAAATAGGATGTAATGTCATCACCTAGGTTCATCAAATCAGAATCTGTCTCATTTCCACCCAACACCGCTATCGAAGAGCGACTTTTCCTGATGATGTGCTTTACATTCCTGAAATAATATTCAAAGTACTTACTGGTGTTGTTTCCCCCGGTAGCAATGACAGCATCAAAGTCAACTAACTTTTCCACCTTTTCAAAATATGGTGCTGCTGCCTGATTAATATCCACAAGCTTTTCCAACAATGTTGGAATTAAAACATCGTCTTTGCTGCTGTACTTAATTATTGAAATATGATTGCACAGAAAGGCACACAGGATGTCATGCAATCCTACTGCAGGAATATTTCCAGCAAGGACAAGCCCTACCCTTTTACTTTTTGTTCCATTCAATGAATACTGGTCAGCTAAATCTGAAAGGTGGTCTCTATTCAGAAATTCCCGGGCTATTGATTTTAATGCTTTTTGAATATTGTCAAGCGTAAACCATGGGTTTTTATTAGAAGCAAGAACCATGGTATCAGTAATAGCCCCGGATTGCAGATCTTCGGTCAACTGAGCACCTAAGTGAGAGAGGCAATCAATTTTGTCAGATATATTCATCATCCTTCCTGTTTCCGGTTATTGATATATGTCCGCCATTTTTCAAGGACTTGTTCAAATTCCTCCGGTAGTGGTTCTTCAAAATACATATACTCTTTGGTAACGGGATGTATAAATCCAAGTGAAAAGGCATGCAAGGCTTGTCTTGGCAATATTTCGAAGCAATTATCAACGAATCTCTTGTACTTGGAATACACCGTTCCCTTCCATATCCTGTTGCCGTTGTACCGCCAGTCATTGAATAATGGATGGCCCTTCCAATACATATGTACCCTAATCTGGTGTGTTCTGCCAGTTTCGAGGTTACATTTTAATAGACTTACATAATATAAGTCCTCGACAACTTCATAATGTGTAACAGAAGGTTTTCCTTTATCCTCTTCCTCAAATACATGCATCTGCAATCTCGCTGTGGGATGCCTTCCAATATTACCAACAATGGTACCCTTAGCTTCATCGAAGTTTCCCCATACCAGGGCCAGGTAAGTCCTTTCAATGGTCTTCTTTTCGAATTGGTATGACAAGCCAGTCATAGCTTCAGGGCTCTTGGCAATAACCATTATACCAGTTGTATCTTTATCTATACGGTGTACAATTCCAGGTCTGTCCCCATCATTACCTTCTTTAATAGGGAGATCCGGGTTGTTTAAATGGAACATTAGTGCATTCACAAGCGTTCCATTGTGATTTCCAATCCCCGGATGAACCACCAGTCCTGCTTGTTTATTGATGACCAATACGTGATCATCTTCATATTTAATATCTAATGGAATGTCTTCTGCCTCAATATGATCGCTGGCTCTTTTCTCGAAGGGCAGCTGTAGTACTATTACATCTCCTGGTTGCACCTTATAATTAGGCTTGACTGGTACATCATTTACATAGATAAAGTCAGACTTGGCCGCATTCTGAATGCGATTCCTGGAAGTCTTTAACATTTTATCCATAAGAAACTTATCAATCCTTATAGGAGATTGTTTCTTATCGACAACAATGCGAAAGTGCTCAAATAACTCTTTGTCTTGCTTTATGTCCATTTTTATTTTGAATCGCCACAAAGGTAATCCCTTAGGCCTATTTGCAAAAATTACTTAATAATTACAAGAAAAATGAAACACCGATTCCATAACGCATCATCGGTGTTGTTGTATTAATGCGCCTGAAGGCATCAATGGCAAAATCTGAGTTTGGAATCTCATCTTCAGGAAGCTTTCCATAGACTGGAGCGGAAACTCCAGGGGTGATTCCTATCCTGGCATTTAAAAACACAAAGGATCCTAAATCTATATTCACACCGATAGTACCACCGTAAGACCATGAAACAGATGAATCCTGAATATCATATTCACTTACTTCAGCACCTCCGCCAGATATATCATATAGGTGTGTGTCAGTAAAGAAAATCTTAGCTCCAAGTGAAGCCTGGAAATATGGTTTTAATTTGCCAAGTTGCCAATTGGGGTACAACCTGACAGAGGGAAGTAAACTGATCATATGTGTATTGGCTCTTTCTCTCAGATCAAAAGTAACACCATCAATAATTTCAGGAAACTCGACACTATGTCCACCAACATAGTTATAAGTAAAGTCAATTCCCACAGCGTATGGCTGGTCCGCTTCCAATTGAAAATAAAATCCCAACTCCCCACCTGCCATCAATTCAGGAGCTGCCCTGTCAAAAGGAAACAAAGCATTTCCCAGGTTAAATCCCAAATCAATTATTACAATCCGATCAAGGTCTTCCACCTCTTCTTCTTGCTGGGCTTGAATGAAAAAGCCGGGCAGAAATAGCAGAAGAACCAAAATCCATCTTAATTGCATGCTCATATTCTAAAATACTGCATCTACCTCTAAATAATTCCATTTTAAGAGAATGGTAACACATGATTTTGCATTTATTTTTTCATCGAGAAAAATCTGAGCTTTCTCCTATCTTTGACATTCCAAAAAATATTGAAATGAGTAAGCAAAAATTGGGATTAGGATCCATCTGTGTGAAGGAAGCAAAAGAAAACAAATCCACCAAACCACATCAACTCCCGTTGTATGCTACTTCTTCATTTGCATTTGACAAGATCGAAGACAGCATAGATATTTTTACCGGCAAGAAAACCGGACATGTATATTCCAGGTACGGAAATCCTACCGTTGACACAGTTGCACAAAAGTTGGCAACTTTAGAGTCTTATGGAACGGACAAGGATGCTTATGCTTTTCTTACCAGTTCCGGAATGTCGGCCATTTCAAGTGTAGGGATGGCTATCCTCTCTCATGGAGATAAGATCCTGACTCAAGGCAATCTTTACGGTGGTACTACAGAGTTATTTAAAAAGCTATTTTCCAATATGGGCGTCGAAACCATCTTCACCGATCTTAATGACCTGGAAGGTGTAGAATCTATTCTTGCTGAAGACGAAAGCATTAAGATGGTATATTTTGAAACACCTGCCAATCCAACACTGGCTTGTGTTAACCTCCGGGCTTTAAGTGACCTCGCCAGGAAATATAATGCTACGTCGGTAATTGACAATACCTTCCCCACTCCATACCTTCAGCAGCCTTTCAAGTACGATATTGACTTTGTTATTCACTCTACAACCAAATTTTTGAATGGCCATGGTAATTCCATCGCAGGAGTTGTTATCGGATGGCAAGAATCTATGAAGAAAAAAGTCTGGGAAGTCATCAAACTTGCAGGCACCAATTGTAATCCCTGGGACGCCTGGTTGATTAACAACGGACTCAAAACATTGGCAGTGAGAATGGAAAGACATTGTGACAATGCAATGAAACTGGCTTCATTTCTGGAAAGTCATCCTTCGGTAAACTATGTCAATTACATAGGATTAGAATCTCATCCACATCATGATCTGGCCTCGAGTCAGATGAGCGGTTATGGTGGAATGTTGAGTTTTGAAATGAAGGGAGGCATGGAAAAAGCACTACAATGCATAAATAGCCTGAAACTTGCCACAATGGCTCCTACCCTGGGGGATGTGGATACATTGGTGTTACATCCCGCAACCAGTTCTCATCTCAATGTGGATAGAGCAATGCGTGAAGCCAACGGTATCACCGATGGTCTAATCAGGGTTTCTGTAGGAATCGAGGACATCAATGACATCATTGCTGACTTTGATCAAGCAATGACTTAATCGTTGCAATTGGATTATTTGCTACACTTGCAGTCGTAGTAGTTTTTGATAAAATTCACATTTGATTTCCCGACAGATTCTTATATTTTATTTTTTGTTAAAAATATAAACGCTACCATAATTTTGAAAAACCCCACCGTTATCAAAATCTGGGGAGCCAACAGCAACAGTATTTTCATAAATGGTTACACTTGTGCCGAAATGATCCAGTGTCTTACCATTAGAAGGTCTGATATGGATAGTTCCATGATTATAGAAGATATATGCCGATCCTAATTCAAACTCTCCATCCAGAGTAGCGTATTTTTCCCCCACTACAATTCCCTTGTTACCAATATCGACACTATTACCAAATTGCACCCCTGTTTGTGGGTCCAGTGAATTGATTTTATCTGTTTGAGCCCAACCCAATGAATTTCCAAATGTGTAGGCCGCTCCTGATTCAACTGTTGTACCGACTGTGTTCAAGGGAGATCCAACAATTACGCTTTCATTATAAATCGCAACGCTTGTTCCAAATTGATCTCCCGGATTCCCATCAGCAGCAATAATACGAGCTTGTTGTGACCATGTGGATCCATTATAAAAAAATATATATGCTGATCCAGCATCTACTTTTGTATCAAAATCATCTTTTGGTGAACCAACGACTATAAAATTATCATAAATGGCCACACAATGACCAAAATTATCTTCAGCTTCCCCATCACTTGCTGTCAGGATTGCAAAATGGTTCCAGGTGCTTCCATTGAAATGATATACATAAGCAACACCTTGTTCTGTAGCTGTCAAAACATCCTTTTTAGGGCATCCAACAACTGCGAAGTTACCATAGATCGCAACAGAAGATCCATAAGAATCATCAGTTTCGCCGTCTATCGCTGTTAACTTTATGCTTTCGTCCCAACCTGAGCTTTGATTCTTGAATATATATGCAGCTCCCTGGTCATCATTAGTAGAAATATCTGCACCAGGTGACCCAACAATGGCAACATCACCATAAACATCTACACTAGAACCGAAACGATCAAAAGCAGCAAGATCCGCAGGCAACAACACGTTTCCAAAAGACCACGTACTTCCCAGGTTCTCCTTCACAAAAGCTGATCCCGCACTTGCCATACCAGAAAATTCACGATTTGGCGCACCTATTATCATAAATTCTCCCTGTATAGAAACATCCTCACCGTAGTTTGATCCAAAATCGTTAAAATACAATCTTTCATTTTCACTCATTGATGGACTATATGGGGTTCCCCATGTATCTGAGTATGACCTGGTAAACGATAGCCAGACAGAACCATTATATCCTTCAAATTCTTTAGTTTCTTCATTGTAACGGACTGCTCCCGGCAAAGGTGCATCTTCATCATCTCCAAGTTTGAGCTTTCCATTGACTTCAAGTGTCGAACCAGGAGAATCTGTTCCAATTCCTATATACCCGTTTTTCAATATTGTGATAGCATTACGGCGATTAAACATTGATGTACCATTTCCCACAGAAAACAATCTATCCATTTCATTCCATCCAGTTGTATTTAATGGGGAATATTCTGAATTGTAAGATCCTATGACTGTTTCATAAGCTGAAGGAGCAGAAGTTCCCAAACCTATTGCTGTGGATACTAATCCCGAGGCTCTCGTATTCTCACCAAAGGCGAAGGAAATATTTCCAATATATTCAGGGGACCAATCTTCTGAGCTGGTTAATCTTCCTCCACGGAAAGCCATTTTTTGAATATCAACAAACATTAAGTCACCATTGAATAATTCCAGAGGATCTGGTTTATCATCCAAACCAATTAAGAAATCTCCATCGCCCACGAATGTCTTTCCGGAAAAATAACCGGCAAAACCTACAGATCCTGCATTGGTGCCATACACTCCATAATTTAAATGGTCAGTTCCTAACCCAATGCCATAGACTCCATACCCATTTTCTCCAGAGGTGGCCCCATAGACACCATGGCCTAATTGTGATGCAGACTCAAACCTTCCGCCTGAGGCAAATGCAAAACCAGTTTTAGTAGCGGCACCGTATACTGCTGCTCCATCTTCTCCCGCCGATTCAAAATATCCACCATAATTAGAAACACCATATTCATTGTTGGTAGCAGAACCGTATATTGCCCTACCATTGGGCTTATCATTATAAATTGTAACGGTCCAATCAGTTGCTCCGTCTCCATTGATGCTTAATTGAGATTGGGGAGTGTCCGTTCCCAAACCAATCTCTCCACCCTTCAACATAGTCAAAGCATTGGAAGGTGTTATAACTGATCCATTTCCTATAGAAAAAAGACGATCAGAATCATTCCATCCCGTATTCGTTACAGGTGAATATCGTGAATTAAATCTACCAATGGCTGTTTCATATCCTGAAGAAGTTATAATCCCTCGCCCCAATGCAACTGAATAGTCTCCATTTGCAAAACTTGAATTTCCCAAGGCTATTGAATTTTCTCCTTGTGCATTCACCGTATTACCATAAGCAAAAGAACCAATCCCAATTAAATCAGGTGACCAATCACTTGAATTCGTCATCATTCCACCCCTGAAAGCACCTACTTCCTGGTTAAAAAAGAAAAGCGTGTCCCACAATAACTCTCCGGTTTCAGGTAATGAAGACTTACCAAAAATAAAGTTTGTTGCATTTATATCAGAAACCTGTCTTACCAAATTCCCACTTTGTTCAAATGCCCCATTGATTGTACTTAAGTTTATCCAGTATGCACCATTAAAGTAGTAAAACAAATTGTCAGAGCTCTGATAGATTATCAAACCCGTTGCAGGTGTTCCAATACCATTAACCAAAGCAGTATCAGAACGAGGCATTAGAAATCCACGATCTACTGAGAAGACTTCTAGTGCTGCACTTTCATCCGGATCTGTAGTATTGATACCGACACTTTGAGCTGACAGCTCAATGGAAGTAATTATTAATAACAGGCCAATTAAAATTACAAAGGGAGTGTGATTCTTCATCATTTAGTGATTATAGTTAAGAGTTCAGAATCCTTTATCTGTAGGAATAGAGACTTTCAATAGCTGTTGTGAATTGATTTCAACTTCATCATGCTTGAAAATTTCACTATTAAAACAAGCAACACAGTCTAATGACACAAATGAACTTGATGATTTTTCTACATCACCATCGATAGTTGTTCATTGAATCTTACTTTGAGATTTTTATAATTATTTAATTCATGCTTCAATTCCAAGCTTGATTCTGGTTTAAGAAACAATTAAAACTCAAACAAATCATTATAATTTTTTTTCTCTTCTCAAATGATGAGTGTCAACTCACAAATTGATTCTTATCTATGATCTTTATCGCAATCATTTTGATCATCGGAGCTTCAAGAAAAGTGATTGATTTTACTTTAAAGGAGCATTATTCCTCCTCTACCTTTATAAACCGGAAGAATAAACCTGAAAATGCAAGACTAAATTAAGGAAACAGGATTTCTAATAATGGAATGCACAAGGACAGAAAATTGCCATTGGTTACTGTAAATTCCATCTCAATGAGGCTAAGAACTTATGTGAGGTCAATGGTATATATTATGGATTAATCAATGTATCCGTAGGAATCGAAGACATCATTGACATCATCGCCGACATTGATCAGGCACTAGGATCTCTTTAATAAGTTAAGTTGAAGATATACTTAGAAGGTTAATCAGCTCTATAACAAACCTTGTTATTGGACAAACACCTGATGGCCCAAAATAAGTGAGATGTTAATTTATATGTTAGAAAAGCCCTTAGATAGTAGCTGTGATAATTTTTCTATTCCTATAACCCCACTTCATTGCACAAACCGATACAATAAATAATAACAAGGTCATTGTGATTAACCCCCATTCTGATAAGGTTGGAATGGCAGCTCCTATCACAAATGTTACATTATCGTAGTATACTCCAGTTGGGGCATATTGAGTGGATGCAGCTAGAAATTCAAATTGCAAAATGTAACCTTCCCACGCCCCATCAATTGTACCCGTAATGCTTGATCCTTCAGTCCACATATTATCATTGGCAGTGTTAAAAGTATTAAAGTGAACTAAAGCTAATGTGTTAGGATCCACCACCTTTACGCATACTGCAGTTTCTTTGAAATTAGGGTCCGTTGGATTGGGGGCAAATTGTGGTAGAGCTGTAACATGATCAAAGGTAAAACTGTAAAACCTCCCTATATCTGCAGCAGTGAGTATACGCTCCTGGAATACATTCGCTTCTACAAAATTCCCAAATATATGTTCTGGATTGTTATAATCACTGTATACATTTAGATATTGAGCACCACCATTAGGACCGGGAATAACATTATCCAAACTTGAAAATCCAGGGCCTCCATTGGGAGCCGGGAATGGACCATAACCCCCTAAGTATCCTCCCCCCTGAATCAAATAAATTACCAAACACCAACCATCCACTACCACTCAATGCTGCTCCATCTCCAAAAGTCAATGATTCGAAATTTTCGGTGTAGCTTATTTGAGAATGAACTGAATTGGAAAAGCTTAAAAAGAATATTGAAGCTATAATAAAGTTTTATTTCAACAAGAAATTGATTGTTTTCATTCTTGAATTGACATTGTTCATGTTGTTGGGATTGTAGTTTTATTAATTATCAATAAAATTAGCATTTATTTGTAAACAGATTTTTGTAAAGATATTTTAATGTCTTTTTACATAGTTTAATACCATAGTTTGTTGATGTCTGTTTAGCTACAGACACAATAGTGCTGACACCAAATTATTCAAATGAAAATCACTACAATCGTTTTAACCTTCATCAATGTTATCTTCCTTTATTCCTGTTTCACCAATGTCAATTCTGAAATTGAAAATAAAAGAGCTCCGGCATCTTCCTTTGTTGTTTCCATACCTACGGCAGGGAATTCATGGGTGATGAATAATGACAAATTTATTTCTTCTGATATTATTACCCGTGATGGCATTAGAAATTGGAATGATCCTAATCATACCATACGCACCTATTTCTACCTGGAACAACCCGGAACGATATCACTTAGTATAAGATCAAGGGTTCACATAGGAGCATCAAAAATTAAAATTGCGTTTAATGATAAATCTAAATTCATCACCTTAAGTAAAAATGAGAACCAAGAGACTTTTATAGCAGATTTCAAAATAGATGAACCAGGCTATTACTATTTAGATATAAAAGGAATTGAAAAAGATGGTGAAGTCTATGCCGATGTCGATGGAGTCTTAATCAATGGAATGAGTCCCGGCAATATAAAATATGTAAAAGATGACTTTTACTTTGGTCGCAGAGGCCCTTCTGTTCACTTGCGATTTGAGGTGCCGGAAGACATTGATCAGGTAGAATGGTTTTATAGTGAATTAACCATACCTAAAAACCAGGATGTCATTGGTTCCTATTTTATGGCCAATGGGTTTGGTGAAGGATATTTCGGAATCCAGGTCAATTCCCCCTCAGAAAGGAGAATCCTTTTTTCCATCTGGAGTCCATTTAAGACTGACAATCCGAACGAAGTGCCTGAAGACCACAGAATTAAACTTTTGAAAAAAGGTGAAGGTGTTACTTCTGGGAAGTTTGGAAACGAAGGATCAGGTGGACAAAGTTATAAAGTCTTCAACTGGAAAAGTGATGTTACTTATGGTTTCCTGGTAGGTGCAAAACCAACTGGTGATAATCATACTGATTATATTGCCTATTTCCATGATCCAGAATTGAATGAATGGAACTTAATCGCACAATTCAGACGCCCCAAAACATCTACGCACCTCACCAGGCTTTACTCATTTTTAGAAAATTTCATTCCGGATCAGGGTGTGCATGAAAGGAGAGGATTGTATCACAACCAATGGGTGTATAGCAATGAAACTTGGCATGAACTAAATGATATCACTTTCACAGTAGACAACACTGCAAAGAAAGAATATAGACTGGACTATTCTGGTGGATTGGAAAAGGACGGCTTTTATTTAAAGAACTGCGGATTTACTAATGATCTGGTAACCATGAATTCGAAATTCAAAAGAGAAAATTTAGGAGTTAAACCAGATATAGACTTTTCATTATTGAAGTAATAAGTTCTCGACAGTAAGTTGTGTTTTGTGAATACGTCTTATACATGGCTGTAATTCCTTTTATATTTGGATCTTCAAGTAAAAGCAATATGAAATTTTCAGCTCAAAATGAATACGGAAAGGTAGAAGAGGTTTACATAAAGTCGATTGAAGACGGATTTAGAAACCAGTCTGAGCTTGATAATCACTGGAAAGACTTAGGATACTTGTTCCAACCGGATTTCGATAAAGCATGTAAGGAGTATGATAATTTTAAAAACATCATTAAAACATATGCGACTACTGTTCAATCATTCCCGGAAGATGATTTAACAGGTATCGATTCCATCTATTGCCGGGACGCCAGCATCGTTACCGATCATGGTGTAATCCTCTGCAACATGGGCAAGAATCAAAGGAATACAGAACCTGAATCTCAAGCCCGGTTTTTTCAGTCTCAAGGAGTATCCATACTAGGAAGGGTAAATACACCAGGTCTTATAGAAGGAGGAGACACGGCATGGTTAGATCAAGAAACATTGATAGTAGGAAAAGGATACCGCTCCAATGCTGAGGGCGTGGCTCAATTAAAAGCGCTTCTGAATCCATACGGAATAAAAGTCCTTTCTTACGACCTCCCACATTTCCAAGGTCCTCAGGATGTATTTCATCTGATGTCCATTTTCAGTCCCGTTGATAAAGATCTGGCAGTGGTTTATTCACCTTTGATGCCTGTAGCCTTTCGGCAAATGTTACTGCAAAATGGATACAAACTCATTGAGGTTCCAAAAGAAGAATTCTACTCAATGGGATGTAATGTCCTTGCTTTGGCTCCACGAATATGTATGATGACAAAAGGAAGTCCTAAGACGGAAAAGCTTTTAACTGATGCCGGATGTGAAGTCATTTCATACGAAGGAAAACATATTAGTGTAGCAGGAGGAGGAGGCCCAACTTGCCTCACCCGACCTTTTAAAAGAGCTGTTTGAAATAAGAGTCAAAGCTGAGGTAAAATCCATGATGCTTGATAATCTTTGATTTTCTTTATTTTGGGTAAGGAAGAAATGAACCCGAAAGTAGATACATATTTAATAGATGGATGTGGACGCTGTAAGCTTTACAAAACACCACAATGCAAGGTCCATAACTGGACAGAAGAGCTGAAACTCCTCAGGAGCATCGTCATTGAATCAGGCCTTAATGAAACCTATAAATGGTCTCAACCTTGCTATACTTATAACAATAACAATGTGCTTATTGTAACTGCATTTAAGGACTATGCTTGCATTTCATTTTTTTAAGGTGCTTTGCTTAATGATCCTCATGACATACTCATTGATCCTGGCAAAAACTCTCAAGCTGCCCGACAACTGATATTCGAATCTGTACAAGATATTTTAGATATCGAAGTACAGATTAAAGCCTGCATACCAAATATTCATTCAGCTTTTTTAGCATTGAAGTGACCTTATATTTGATTTAAAATCACGTTATTGAGATGGCCCCATTCATCAAAGTGGTTCCTGGGGCATGATCACAATAAACAACGGGGATAAAATTCCTGTAATCAAGAATAAAAAAAGGAATTGCTCCTAGGAATATTATAATGCATTGCATTCATCTACATTCCTGGCAGATATTTAGCTATAAATTCCTTGATCTCAATGATACATCCCATCCTTTCTTTCATATCTGAAAATTTACCCAGTATGTGTTTTAGAAATAACATGTGCTCATATTCTCCAACCAGTACTTTGATGTTCATTGTTTTTTCAATCTGTTTGTGATACATAGATAAGAGTTCTTTGCACATAGCCTGGTGTGATGAAACAGAATCGGAAGGACTTGTGAGTAATGAGGTCACCTTCAATTGCATTTCTGAAAGTTGCAACCATAAATCTGTGCGATCAACTCTTCGATACTGCAGTTTCTTAATCCATTGATCCAGGTAAGCATCATATTCCATACCCATCTCTTCATTGATATCTATACGAGGAGTTTTCAATCCAAGGTTGCACAATGTTGCAAGTGTAATAAAGGATGTGAAATGGTAAATCGAATTTTTAGATTCAATACCGATCTTCTTTCCTGCTTCCATGTACTTATATGCCGAGTCTTCAAGATATCTTCTGCAATCAGGTTTTGATTCTGCCAGCAATGCGGCCCTTTTCAGGATCGAGCCATGAGATGAAAGACTTTCTGCATAATCATTGAAACTGATATGGCTTCTGAAGGAGTCCAGGATTTCTTCCATTGTAAATGGACACCCTTCTTTAGACCCTTTCTTATCATACAATCGGGCAAGGAATTTTGATTTGATATTGTAATAGGTATCGATGTATGCATAAAGGTATTTGCCCTCCCCTGTGCGGAACAATTCTTCAAACTTTTCAATAGCAGCTTCATATCGACCCAGGAGGTGATAGATGATGGCTTCCTTTTCAATGATCTCGCTGGACAAAGGCCCAAGCGATTCAGCCTTTTCAACCAATTCTTGCGTTTTCTTAAAGATCGCGAGTCCTACCTTCTCCTCCCCTTTTGAAATCTCCACACTTTCAGACTTAGAAATGATGTTATCCAACTCCAGTACAATTTCAATATCAAGGGTCTGCTCATTCCTATCCTGACGACTACTCTGGTAAGGAGACAATTTATAGAATTGATCACCGTAACATTGATAAGCACCCCAGGTATTATTGCTCTTGTTATCCAGGTAACATGCTCTTCTTGCTCGTGTTACAGCATCACCAAAGTGTGCTCCGCTCAACAAAGCATCATAAAGATGTTCTGCAAAGACTCTTGCAGAATGATCGTTAACCTTCCATCCTGCTATGACAACTGCCTTCACTCCTATATCTATCAATTGTGTACCCACATTGGCTGCCAACTTGTGGCGATGTCTTACATAATTTTCCATCCTGTCATCCACCTTGCCACTGTAACAGCAATTGATAAATACGAATTCAGGAATGGCTGTTAATTGCTTAATGGTACCAGGAGTCAGCAGTTGATCACCTCCAATGGCAATTCCGATCCGATTATTCTTCAGATCATATAACCCATGTGAGGCAATATGCAGCACACGGTATTCTCTTGCAAAAAGTGCCTTGGTTATTTCCAGTGGATTTTTTGCAATCTTTTCTTCAACTGCATAACCCTTAGCTTTCAGTTTAACGATGACACTCTGTGCCTCCGCCTTGGCTCCGGGAAGTTGAGGCAGAAAACTCTGATCAAATATTGGGTCACCTATAACCAGCGCTCTCTTGGCAGTAACTAAGGCTGGTTGTAAGATTGCTTCTTCATTGTATAATTGCCGGATCAATCCAGACTCAATGAAAGTTGGTTTCTCACCATAATTGGTATCGTGAAACATCTCCCATGGAAATTGTGCAGAAAATGAATCCATCCTCCACTGTATATTGCGATGGTTTCTAACAAAGTCTTTATATTGATTGGGGAGCAGCAACTCGAATATCACCTTTGAAGATTCTTTGTCCCACACATCTGATGTTGACAACTCATCAGCAAGGTACATAGCCAATTGAAGATCAGATCGGACGTTATCTTTAGACGCGCTGGATAATCCATTGTAAGTGGTAAAAGCCAGATGTCTTGATTTACGCCCCTTATCATCTTTTTCTTCTACGACTTCAGTGGTGAAAGATTGCCACCAACTTCTGCTTTGATCCCTTAAGAACCTTTTCCTTCTTCCGTATCCTTTCTCGATATCATTGGTGACTTTAATTTTCAAGTGGTTTTCTTCCTCCTCAAGCCGTTTCAATATCTTGTAACACTCATAAGCATTGTCTTCATAATAATCGACAAATTCGACCTTTTGAATGGGTGGAAGATCAGTTGCCTCTCCATCGAATCCAAGTAAAATCTTGTTTGCATTCTGGACACCCAGGATAATGCTTCGGATGCTTTCTTCTCTTGGTAATCGACCATATGCACTGCCTATCATCAATGTTGAAACTGAAGTTCTCACATCCCGATATTCATTGCCAGGAAAGTTATCCCTAAAGAAAAGAGCATATTTAAGCATCGCCTTCTCTACAGATCTTGCCATACGGTAGCCGGTAAGTTCATCTTTAGACCCCAGCCCTATTATCACTGCACCTGTAGGAATATCGTGCTTATCATACATGATGGCTTGCTCTCCGATGCGACCAGGGTAAAACCCCATTCTATGCCTTTCGGTGAGTTTTCCGTTTAGATATCCGTCCAGTGCATCCTCAGCACTTACTACTCCATCTCCCATAAAATGTCCGATCATAACCGGGTAATTGGACCATTTTAGGTCGCCATTGAATATTTCAACCTGGAGTGGTGCTGCTTTTACTTCCTCCATGGATACTTCTTCTTCGATACCCATGATTCGATCCATTGCTTTCTCGAGGTTATAATAATCAAGACTTTCTGGCCTCTGAATTAAAGGAGTCTTCCTTTGGCCTGATCTTGCAGCTCTTCTCACCGGCTTATCTTTAAATGCCGGACTCCTGGTATCACCATGGTCAACCAAATCCAATATGCCATTAAATAGCTCTTCTTCACAAGCAAGGTTACCATGTTCAACACTCGTGTAATAGAGATTGGATCGAAGGATATTAGATGGAATTCCGGATGACCAAGTTACACTGCCATCCCCATTTTCTGTTGAGGTATATTTGATCTTTTTTCCAAAGAAGAATCGGTCTACAACCTTAAATCCATTGATCGTTTCATCCGCTTTTCCTGCAACATAGTAAATGTTTTTCCGATCCGATTCTTTCAGTAGATAATTAGAAAAAGTATTACTGAATTGGTTAAAATGAGAAAGGGAATCAGTTGATATTGGTGCCATCTTATGCTTTCCTACTATTTCACGATAATGCTCCCAGTTCTTTTTATTATAAATTCTCCTGTCATTGGTCGGAAGGAGCTCGAAGACCCCCTTATAC
>JABDLO010000242.1 GCA_013002995.1 Saprospiraceae bacterium
TTACTCATCAGAAGTGGTACAATGAAAAAAGCGATTACCAAACCTTTATGGTCCCCGGAATCCTTGCCATTCTCCTTACAATGGTGGGATCATTCCTTGCCGCAATGAACATTGTTAAGGAGAAAGAGATTGGGACCATTGAGCAATTGAACGTGACACCAATCAAGAAATATGAATTTATACTGGGTAAATTGATTCCATTCTGGTTGATGGGGTACATTATTCTTACCATTGGTCTGATTATATCTTTTGTCATACATGGCATTGCCCCTGCCAGCAATATTGGCATTTTGTACTTGTTTTCCGGACTGTATGTCTTCTGTATACTCGGACTGGGATTCCTTGTTTCTAACTTTACTCATACCCAGCAACAGGCCATGATGATATCATTCTTCTTTATGCTGATATTTATTCTGATGAGTGGTTTATATACTCCCATAGAAAGTATGCCTGATTGGGCACAAAAGATAGCATGGTCCAATCCAGCCACCTATATGGTTGATGCTATGAGATTGATATTGCTCAAGGGAGCAAGGTGGACTGATATGACTACCCATATGGTCATTGTAGGCTTAATCGGGATAGTATTCAATACTGCTGCAGTTTTTACATATAGAAAAAAGAACTAAGAAAGGCCTTTTAAAACTTGAACTTATCTTTAACTTCATAGGATCATTCTTCCGATCGTATGAACACTGTCATTCATGAATTAAAAAATCTATTACCTGAACTGAAAATCCTGTTAAGTGAGGACCTAAAACAGTATGCTCCCCATGTCTGGAGACAGGACGAAGAGATAAAAGGAATGGCAATGTTGCTTCCATCCACAACTGAAGAAGTCTCCATCATCATGAAACAATGTCACCAGCATGGTCAACCTTTAGTAGTGCATGGAGGATTGACCAATCTGGTTTCCAGTACCTATTCAACTGAAGGAGATATCATCATTTCTATGAAAAGAATGAATGGTATCCTGGAAGTAGATCCTGAGGCAAGAACAATTACAGTTGAAGCCGGGGTTATCCTTGAAGAAGTCCTCAATCGGGCAAAAGAAGAAGGGATGTTTTTTGCTGTAAATTATGGAGCAAAAGGTTCCGCTCAAATAGGAGGGGCAGTCTCAACCAATGCAGGTGGAACAAGGGTTCTTAGATATGGAATGATGCGGGAACAAATCCTGGGTATCGAAGCAGTATTACCTGACGGGACAATAGTTTCCTCTCTGAAGAAGATCATTAAAGACAACTCAGGATTGGACTGGAAACATCTGTTGATTGGCACAGAAGGGATTTTTGGGATCATTACCAAAGTAGTGTTAAAATTGAGAGAGGACCCCTTGAGTAGAGGAAGTGCTTTTGTTGGTGTTCAGGACTATGATCATGCCATTCGATTTTTGAAAAGGATGGATGGTGGACTCGGTGGAATGTTAAGTGCATTTGAGGTGATGTGGCAGGATACATACACAGCACTCACTTCACCTCCCTCTAAGTACCGACCTCCAATACCACGGGATTACCCCATGTATGTTTTAGTTGAATATCTCGGTGGACATCAGGAAAAGGATTTTCTGGTTTTTGAAGAAGTGCTTCAATCGTGTATTGAAGAGAGTATGATCAATGATGCTGTGATAGCTACTTCACATGAAGATCTTAAATGGTTCTGGAGTATCCGGGAAGATGTTCAGCCCTTATTGGGTTATGGAGCATTTCACCAGACATTTGATGTTTCAATACCCATACCATTCATTGGTGAAGTAGTAGAATCAACTGTAAAATTGGTTGAAAGTTGTAATGGGGTAAATAAGTGTTTTGCTTTAGGTCACATAGCAGACGGTAATATCCACTACATCATATTAAAGGAGAAAGGAGATCAGGAACTTACTGACCAAATCAATAACATAGTTTACGGCCCTCTGGCAGATTATAATGGTTCAATTTCTGCAGAACATGGAATAGGTCTTGATAAAAAGGGCTTTCTCCATATTTCCCGTTCTGAAGAGGAGATTCAATTGATGAAGAAACTAAAAACCTTATTTGATCCCAAAGGTATTTTGAATCGAGGTAAAGTTTTACCTTGAAGGATATTTAATAAAACACAGATCATTACAATAATAAATTATGAAACAACCACTGGTTAATCCATTAGATAGAAATACAACAAAAGAAGCTTCTGAGATGGCTTCATTTTATGAAGAAACGCTGGGTTTTACTCCCAATAGCCTTTTTACTATGATGCACAGGCCGAGGATTGCCAGGGCATTCCTTGAAATGAATCAGGCAGTTATGGAGAATAAAGGAAGGGTAACCAGTGATTTAAAACGCCAGATTGCATACCTATCAAGTATGACAACGGGTTGCAGATATTGTGAAGCCCATGCCATCCGAGCAGCTGTCAGATATGGAAGTGAGGAAGATAAACTCCAACATATATGGGATTATAAAACCTATCCTGCATTTACTGATGGGGAGAGAGCAGCATTTGATCTTGCAATCGCTGCATCCTCAGTTCCCAATGCTGTTGACGATGCAATCGCTGACAAAATGAGAAAGCACTGGGAAGAAGGTGAAATTGTGGAAATAATGGGAGTGGTCGCACTATTCGGATACCTGAATCGATGGAATGATAGCATGGGTACCCAACTGGAAGGTCCCGCTGCTCAGGATGGAGAAAACCTACTTTCAGAAAATGGATGGAATATCGGCAAACATCAATATTAAATAAATTATAATTGTATTTAAGTTAATTATTATTTTAGATAAATACAGATATAATATATATAATTGTATTTATATTAGGATTTTAATGGGTTAAGTACATATTTATGACGAAGATAATTGGCCGAAATGCTCAGTTGGGTACTTTAAAAGAAATCCTGGATCATTCTAATTCTTCAATGATCGCAGTAACAGGAAGAAGAAGGGTAGGGAAGACATTTCTCATTGATCAATCCTTGAAATCACATATGAAGTTCAGAATGACTGGTATCCAGAATGGCAGCATGAATGAACAATTAGTAAATTTTAATGAAAAACTAAAAGAGTTTTCCGGAGCTCCATTCCTATCTACTCCTTCCAACTGGCAGGAAGCTTTTACCATATTGAAGAGGTTTTTAGAATCTTTACCGGCCTCCAATAAAAAGGTTATATTTTTTGATGAAGTTCCATGGATCCATACTGCCAGATCCGGGTTCCTTGAAAAGCTCGCTCATCTCTGGAATGATTACTTTTCAAAGGAGGAAAATTATATTGTTGTACTCTGTGGTTCCGCTACTTCCTGGATCAATAAAAATGTGATCATGGCCAAAGGCGGGCTTCACAACAGGATTACACATGTGCTGAAAGTAGATCCTTTTACCTTATCAGAAACCAGGTTGTTCCTCAATAGCAAAGGGATACGATTATCTGACCAGGATTTATCAAGAATATACATGGCAATGGGTGGTGTACCTTATTACTTAGAGCATATTAAGAAGGGTGAGAGTGCAACTGTAGCCATTGAAAGAATATGCTTTGAGCCTATCGGATTGTTGAGAAATGAATACAACTATCTTTATAAAGCTCTCTTTACCAATGCTAATGACCATGAATCTATTGTAAAAGTACTTGCCAAATCACAAGGTGGAATTTCAAGGGAGGAAATCATTAAAAGAAGTGGTGTTCAATCAGGAGGGCCATACAATAGAGC
>JABDLO010000244.1 GCA_013002995.1 Saprospiraceae bacterium
CCCTGGAAGATGAGTCCGGATATCTTGGCAATGTCCCGGAACCTACGCCTGGCCATTTCTACAGAATTGATACTTGATTGTATGTCTCCGGCGAGATTGACCGTAGAAAAAAGGTCAGGTGTAATGATTGCATCTACATCGATTGGGGTATTGGAAAGTATCTCAAGACCGTAGTCATTCATTGCCAGGGAGATGGTCATGGGATCGATGGAGGCAATTCGTTTAGCAACAAGAGCAGCAATCCCTTCATGCACCAGTCTTCCTTCGAAGGGGTATAACATCAGGTGATAGCCCTCTTTGGTTTCAAAGTACTCAATCAGAAATTGGTTATGATCAGGGAGGACAGAACGCTCTTTCTGTAATTCGAATAATGGAATAAGAGCTTTTACTTCTATATCATCTACCTTATTGATGAGATAGTCTGCCATTTTTTTACGTAGGACCTTTGACATCTCAGAGCTTAATGGCATCCTACCTCCCATATAGGATGGGATCTTTCCCTTCATTTTAGATGAATTCCTCACCTGGGCTTCCATCCCTTTGACCCTGACCAGTTCAAGAGGTCTGCCTGCAAACCAAAAATTGTCTCCAATATTCAGTTGAGATATAAACCATTCCTCAACAGTTCCGATGTTTTTACCTCTTACATATTTTACCTTAATCATGGCATCGCTGACTATCGTTCCTATAGATAGTTTATGACGTTGAGCAATCTTTTTATTGACGGCCAGGTATCTTCCTTTATAGAAGGCTATTTTTCGGTATTCATCATAGGCCTGAAGAGAGTTGCTTCCTGTTGTAAGGAATTTAATGACCTGACTCCATTCTTCCTCTGTGACAGAATAGTAACTGAATGTTTTTAAGATCTCCTGGTAGATTTGATCCGGATCAAACCCATCTGATACAGAAAGGGTCATTAAGTATTGAATCAATACATCAAATGATCTGATATAAGGGATGCGTTCTTCCAATTCCTGGTTGGCGATGGCTTCTCTTAGTGCTGCAGCTTCTACTAATTCCAATGAATGAGTAGGTACAAAGTAGATTTTGCTAATCTCCCCCGGAGCATGCCCTGAGCGACCTGCCCGTTGAATGAACCTTGCTACACCCTTAGGACTTCCGATCTGAACTATGGTTTCTACCGGACGGAAATCTACTCCCAGGTCAAGACTGGAAGTGCATACAACTGCTTTTAGGTATCCATCGTATAGGTGTTGTTCAACCCAGTCTCTTAATTCTCTGGCTATAGATCCGTGATGCATGGCCATGATCCCGGCTAGAGATGGATCTAATTCCAGCAGGTTTTGATACCATATTTCACATTGTGCCCTGGTATTGGTGAAGATGAGGGTGCTTTTACTTTGATGCAGTATAGGCAGTACTTTTTCAAGCATAGATAATCCTAGATGACCGGCCCATGGTAGCGTTTCAATCTCTTCAGGAATGATGGTTTCAACCTGTATTTCTTTTTCAATGTCTGCTCGTATGACCATCCACTTCGATGGCTTTTCATGTCCAAGGAGGACGTCTACCGCTTCATCCATATTGCCTATGGTAGCAGAAATCCCCCAAATCCTTAAATCCGGATTGATGCCTCTCATTCTTGATAAAAACAATTCTGTCTGAACGCCTCTTTTTGATCCAACCAGTTCATGCCATTCATCCACAACCACTGCGTTGATGGTTCCGAAAAAATCCTCATACCGGGATTTACACATTAAAACATGAAGGCTTTCCGGAGTGGTAATAAGAATTTGTGGAGGCTTGGCCCATTGCTTTTGTCTTTCATGGCTGGATGTGTCACCAGTCCTGATGGCTACTTCCCACGGAATATCCATTTCTTTTAATGCACGACTAGCTGAGATATGAATTTCTTTGGCTAATGCCCTAATGGGAGTGATCCATATGAGCTTAAGGCCATCAATGGGTTGATCCAGAGCCGCTAGGATTGACGGGATAAGCAGGGAATATGTTTTTCCTGAACCGGTAGGCGCATTTACGAGTCCACTATATCCATCAAGAAAGGCATCCCATGTTTTTTGCTGGAAAGGAAAGATGGTCCAGCCATTGCGATCGAACCATTTAGATGCTAAAAGGGTATGTGCCATATCTAGTCAAATGTATAGATACAACACATACCCTTCATTATGTTTTACTATGAATTTTATTATTATACTTCTGCCACTTCTCTTACAAGGTGATGATCGCCGTAGTGAATCTTGATTTGTTCTTTAAGTGCTTTTCTGGCAAAGAAAATTCTACTCTTTACTGTACCAAGAGGAAGACTTAAATCATCAGCAATTTCCTGGTATTTATAACCGAGGTAATGCATCATGAAAGGCTTCTTAATGCTTTCGTCAAGATTTTCTATCATCTTTTTTAACTCCTTCATCAGGATATTTCTTCCTGCATCATTGCCTATGGCAGTTCCACCACTGTTGATGAAATATAAATTATCAGTATTGTCAATGATGGTATTCTTCTTCACCTTTTTTCTATAATTGTTGATGAAGATATTTTTCATTATGGTAAAAGACCACGCTTTAAAATTAGTCCCTGGTCTAAACTTATCTCTATTGGTAATGGCTCTAAAAGCAGTCTCCTGAAAGAGGTCTTTAGCATCATCTGAATTTTTCGTCAGATTGTAAGCAAAAGAATTCAAAGAAGCTGAGAGGGCGTTAAATTTACTATCGAACTCGATTGTAGACATCGTCTTTGGTTTTAGTGATTCAATTGATTTTTCAAATATATGGCATTGTTAAACAAAACACAATGATCCTTAAACAAAAATATGTTAACAAAATGTAAAATTTGTTGTAACAAATTATAATGTGTTGATAATCAAATAATTAAAATTGTTCAAGATTTTGTTAAATATTTTACTTTCAGTATAAAATGAAAGTTGTTGAGTAGTATGAACGATGGATTTTCAAGATAATTGCTTGAAATGTGTAGATATTTTTTGATTTTCCATTACAACACTAATTCTGTTTTAGGAGGATATTATTTAAGTAAACAATGACAAAGTCTCTACTTGGGATTGATTTATGCTTCAGTCCATCGAGAATTTGAATTAGAGCTATATGGTAAAGAGAATTAGAAGAGAAAGGATCTAAGGAGTCTTTATCCAGCGATTGCGAATAAACCTTTTAATTAATAAAAGAAAGGATATCTGCCATATCTAGTCAAATGTATAGATACCACAAATACCCTTCCTTATGTTTTACTATGAAATTTGGATTTATACTCCTTGAACTTCTCTTACGAGATGGTGATCACCGTAGTGAACTTTGATTTGCTCTTTAAGTGCTTTTCTTGCAAAAAAGATCCTGCTTTTAACCGTACCAAGCGGAAGGCTTAAATCATCTGCAATCTCCTGATATTTATAACCTAAGTAGTGCATCATGAAGGGCTTCTTAATACTATCATCCAATTTTTCTATCATTTTCTTCAATTCCTTCATTAGTATATTTCTTCCTGCATCATTGTTTATGGCAGTTCCACCACTATTTATAAAATAGAGATTGTCAGTATTGTCAATGATGGTATTCTTCTTTACTTTCTTTCTGTAATTATTAATGAAGATGTTTTTCATTATTGTAAAAGACCAAGCTTTAAAATTGGTACCTGGTCTAAACTTATCTCTATTGGTAATGGCTCTAAATGCAGTCTCTTGAAAGAGGTCTTTAGCATCATCCACATTTTTAGTCAGATTGTAAGCAAAAGAATTCAAAGATGCAGAAAGGGCGTTAAATTTATTATCAAATTCTATTGTTGACATTGTAATTAGATTTAGTGATTCAATTGATTATTCAAATATAGGCTTTTGTTAAACAAAATGCAAGAAAAGTTAAACAAAAAAGTGTTTAGGGAATGTAAAACTTGTTGCAACAAATTATAAACAATTGAATATCAAGTATTTAAAATTATTTAATATTTTCTAATATTTTTTACTTTCAGTACAAAGTGAAAGTTGTTTGACAATGATAGCGGTAATTTTTCCAGGATAATTGTATAAATTTCACCAGATATCTGATGATTTTCCGTTATGGCATAATTTCTGTTTTGAGAAGATATTGTTATGGATATCGAAAGACTGAACAGAAAACATTACCTCGGACTGGATATGTATTACAGGGTTGGATTTGGATTGTCATCCAAGTTGATCAAATTCGAAAACGGAGTGATACATCTGGAGGTAGTAATAGGCCGGAAATGGAAAAAAAACTACAACTCTACAGCTGCTGAGCTGGCATATGCATGGAGGGACAGCCACAAAGAACTCTCAAAAGCCATTGCATGCAAAGTCTTTATTGTAGATACCAAAGCCAATCAGTACAAACAGTTTTTTATACATTCTGGAATCAAGCCTACCTATGATGCCAAGAAGGGAATCATATTTGCCAAGAATTACTTGAACTGATTAAAGGTTAAAAGGTTAAAAGGTTAAAAGGTTAAAAGGTTAAAAGGTTTTAGTGCGTTTTCTTTATTCTATATTTCCGGACACCATCTAAAATTAACACCTTCCGGCATTCATCCATTTTACATTTCCTTATTATTGCAGGATGAAATTTACCTTGGCACTTTTTCTCATGATCATAACTGTTTCAGGCCTTCATGCACAATATGATCACAAGGATATATTGCCAAACATTGAAGGTGAAACCCTATTGCAAGAACTTAACACTCAATTCAGGCCCACTCAGGTTCAGTCTTACAGTGATGCCAGGTATTTTATGTTTACAGAAGTGTATAACCAGGGGGACACTGTGGAGACCATTTATGCCGGATTAAAAAGATTTTTGGATCCGAGGGAGAACGACCCCATTCAATACTTTCTTACAGGAGAGCAAAACATACAGATTGATACTGAGCACAGTTATCCCAGGTCTAAAGGTGCCGACAGAAATACGAATGCAGGGAGTGATCTTCACCATTTATTTCCTTCAAGAAAGTTAATCAATTCGAGCAGAGGAAACTTACCGTTTGGGGAGGTAATTGATTCAGAGACTGAAACCTGGTACCTGTCTTCTCAGATGCAATCAGGGATTCCGGGCAGCAATATCAACGCTTACAGTGAATTAGGTCCTGATAGATTTGAGCCCAGGGAAAATCAAAAAGGAAATGTAGCAAGAGCAATGTTTTACTTTTACTCTATGTATCGCAATCAGGCAGATGCTGCAGATCCTCAATTCTTTCATGTAATGAAAGATAATTTATGTGATTGGCATTATGAAGACCCTGTAGATTCACTGGAATGGGAGAGGAGCAAGATGATTGGAACATTTCAGGGACACGAGGCCAATCCATTTGTATTGGATTGTTCTCTTGCCGCTCGATTGTATTGTGATGAGATCTCGGATCCTTGTGCTTTTCTTACTTCACTTGAATCGATTAAGATTGAGGAAGTCAATATTGTGCCTAACCCTGTGAATGAAATTGTGAAAATCAATCTTTCTGGAATAAAAGGGAAAGGTCAACTGAAGGTCATCATATTTGACTTGATCGGTAAGAATGTGATGGAATTAAAGACAGGTAGGGAGGAAATTATTATAGACGCTTCTTCATTTCCAGCCGGTTTGTATCAACTTGTGGTTATGGATCAAACAACTATGATTGGTAAAAGCAAGTTGATAAAGCATTAATCAGCAGCGATGTCTCATCGTAAAATCATACATATTGACATGGATGCGTTTTTCGCATCGGTGGAGCAACGCGATCACCCTGAATGGCAGGGGAAGCCTATTGCTGTAGGAGGCAACAAGGAAAGAGGTGTTGTGGCAGCTGCGAGTTATGAGGCAAGAAAATACGGAGTGCATTCCGCAATGCCCAGCCGTAGGGCGGCTCAACTGTGTCCTGACCTGATATTTGTAAAACATCGATTCGATGTATATAAGGAAGTATCCCTGCAGATTAGGGATATCTTTTATCAATTTACAGACCTGGTTGAACCACTATCTCTTGATGAAGCATATCTCGATGTCACCGAGAATAAGTATGGCTATAAATCCGCCATCAATATGGCCATGAAGATCAAAAAACAAATTAAAGAAACGACGCAATTAACTGCTTCTGCGGGTGTTTCCATTAATAAATTTCTGGCCAAGATCGCCTCTGATCTTGATAAACCAGATGGTTTGTATGTCATCATGCCGGATGAAGTGGAGCAATTTGTAGAGGAGCTTCCGGTTAAGAAATTTTACGGAGTAGGTAAGGCTACACTGGCCAAAATGGAGCGATTGAATATTCACACAGGAAAAGACCTTAAAAATTTAAGTAAGCTCGAACTGGCCCAACACTTTGGTAAGTTTGGCACTTATCTATATGATGTGTGCAGAGGTATGGACCATAGAACAGTAAAACCACACCGAGAGCGAAAATCTTATTCTCTGGAACGGACATTTGATCAAGATCTTGAAACAAGAGAAAACGTATTGAATACGTTGCACGTTCTATGTAATAAGTTGAGCGAAGGCTTACAAAAAAGATCCATCAAGGGTAAGACCGTCAATCTCAAAGTGAGATATGCAGATTTTACAACCATGACAAGGGCAAAATCACTCAATGGATATTTCAATGATGAGGATATCATCAGGAATATCTGTGATGAATTGATTGAAGAGTTTCTGGAATCGGGAAATGGAATAAGATTGCTTGGAGTAGGATTATCTAATCTATATGATAATGATAGTGACCCTCAATTAAAATTGAAATTTTAAATTTGTGCCACTTTTTATAAAAAAATGACTTAAAATGATCAGAATATTCATCGTATGTATTGTTGCACTGATGTTCACTGCCTGTGGAGATGATCAACTGGAGAAAGATATTGAAATTATTGAACAGTTCATTGCTGAAAACAACCTGGAAAATGTTCAATCATTCGATAACGGATTACATTATATCATTAATGTACCTGGAGGAGAAGAAAAGCCTACCATCGATGATAAGATTACAGTCGATTATATAGGTTATTACACGGATGGTCAACTTTTTGATTCTTCTTATGACGCTGGACAGCCTTTAAATATAAATTTGGTTTCTACCATTAGAGGATGGCAACAGGGTATACCACTTTTTGGAAGAGGAGGCAGGGGAATGATAATCATCCCATCAGAGCTTGGATATGGTTCTTCACCAAGAGCCGGGATCCGAGAAAATGCAGTTTTGGTATTTGAGTTGGAGATGATTGATTTTGAATAAATCAATTATTGGCAGTTAAATCCTGATCTGCATAAAATGCAGTATCAATATCTTTTAAAAACTTTGTGAAGTAAACGATCTGTCCGGTGTGGTAGGAGAAGTGCTCCACTGCGTGGACCAGCATAGAAAGTACAGTTTCTTCATAGCATTGGACCTTCCTTTGTTCAAGTAATACATCTGGATTTATTAAAGGCAAATGTTTCTGAAGATCCGTGGCTAGTAGGTCAAGCATTTCATTTAATGCCGATTTATCAGGATGAGAATCAGGATTAAACTCAAGGTCCCTCTTCCTGTTGTCTGAAAGTCCACAAACACCCGATAGAATCCATTGTCTGACGTTTCCACATAGATGAAGAATCAATACTCCAGGGCTGTTACTGTTGGTATTATGGTGATACCATATTTCCTTTTCAGATAATGTATCTAGACATTGCTTTATCCTGGGAATGCATTCTCCTACAATCCTACGCAGGGTTTCTGTAACAAGGGCATCTTGAATTTCCATAGTGATCAGATTTAACGATTATGTAAAATTAATGAATTCAAATTGGGTAAATTAACCTTGTTAACAGACGTAGAAATCGTAATCGATTAATTTTCTCAACTCTCAACTTTCTATTCAGTTGCAATAGCAATGGTTATACAGGAAATAGATTTTGCTCCCTCTTTCAATAACAAAGAAGCACAGGATTCAAGGGTAGCACCTGTAGTGATGACATCATCGACAAGGAGGATGTGTCTTCCTTTTATCAGAGTTTTCTTTTTCACTTTGAAAGAATTGGCTACTTTTTCCATGCGATCTTGGCGGGAACGGGCAGTCTGAGTTCCTGTGTCTCTGATTTTAATAAGTACTCTATGATGAATGGGTGCGTTGATTTCTTTACAGATACCTTCTCCGAATATCAAAGCCTGGTTATATCCTCTTTTCTTTAAACGCTTAGAGGAAATGGGTACTGGAATGATGCAGTCAATGTCGTTGAACTTTCCGGATTCGATCATATGCCTTGCGGCAAATGCACCTAAGAGGCTACCAACATCTCTTTTATGTCTGTACTTTAATGCATGTACCATTTCCTGAACCATTCCTTCTTTCTGAAATGTAAGAAGAGCAGCTCCATAAACTATGGGTACCCTTCCCCAGAAATGTTTCATAAATGCATTTTTCCCATTAAAGAAGTGATCAGTAAGCGGAAGCTCGATGCTACATGTAAGACAGAATGGGTCGCCTTTCAGACGGGGAGACTTCCTGCAGGATATACACAGTTGGGGGAAGAACAACTCCCTGATATTTACCAAATCCCGAATCCTTAACATTTTTAATAGTAGATGTACTATACTCAATGTACGATGTTATTAAAATTATTCAGAATCTGATATTAACTATTTAAACAAATAGGGGCTGTCTAAAAAGTGTGTCCCAAAGATTTTCAATCCTTTCTTGCCCATTCCCTATAGGGATAAAGAATTGAAAATCAACTGATTCCCTTTAGGGTCAGGGTAAAGAAGTTGATTTTCAGCTGAAATCTAGACCTTTCTAGACAGCCCTGTCTAGCTAAAAACTTATTTCTTAATTCCTGGGGTTCCAAAAACAAAAAAAAACGTCCGCCCCTGGGAAGGGCAGACGCATCAAAACAAAACGAAAAACCAACTTT
>JABDLO010000247.1 GCA_013002995.1 Saprospiraceae bacterium
GAGATGTCGAGGTTAAGAATAGACCTCAACAGAAATTCCTGGCCGGAGACCTAGCTGAAAAACTGGATACTGGATTGGTGGGGTATACTCCGATTTCATGGTATGCAGGATGTAATAGTGGATGGCATACATGCAGATCACACTTTTACACAGAGTGTTTCCAGAGTCGATTCTTCAGATGTGACTTTACTGGAACCATTGTACTCACTGACAGGATTACCACCAGAGCTAGTCTTGTTGATGGTTGTGCCTCAGCCCTTGCCTGTCCCTGGACAGATAGACTGAGAGAAACGGTTGTACAAGTCAACCCTCAGGAAACAAGAAGATTCAATGATGCCGGATTTGGCCGATTTAATCCTTAATCAAATCGATGAAGTGGTGGGTCCTTACATCAGGGCTTACCCCTTCATTTTAAACTCATATATATGTTACTTAACCCGCTAAATATTCCTTACTTCCTATTTAATGAAAACCTGATTGCTCCTGAAGAAGTGGTCTGCAAGGATTTTACCATCCATAATAATCACAGTCGCAACAACAATTTCATCATCAATAAGTATGAAAATGACCCTCTGTTTATAAAACAGGTAAAGACTTATGAAGCAGAAAAAATACATACACTATCAAGAGAAGCAACGTGTTATTGGCTGGCATGCAACAACCCTGAATTCCACAGCTGGAAGACCATCATGCCCGAATACAAAACATTTGATTTTAACAACCATATTCTGGTCACTGCTTTCTATCCTTCCTCGTCCCTGTATGATCACTTGAAGAACCATCTTCAGTCAGAGCTCAACATCAGCAATCAGATTGCAAATATCCTGCACGAATGTCACAATCCACGATTGCCCAAAATACTTCAAGAACAGTATGCTCAATATTTTCCTTCGGAAATACCATTTGTATTCAAGATGGCAGCGGATCATTTTCGTTCCGGGTGGAGACAAAATGATGCGCACACCCGAGAATTATTTGATTTGATACAATCTGATCCGGACTACATCCTCAATATGGAGAAGATCTCGCACCAATGGGAAACCAGCACCATCATCCATGCAGATATAAAATTTCAAAATCTGTTGATTGACCCAAAGGGGCAGATTAAAATAATCGATTGGGAGACCTGTGATATTGGAGATCCTACATGGGATCTCGCTGCTGTATTTCATATGTACTTTCTAGCCTGGACCAATGGAGCATTGCAATCAAATCATAAACGTGAAACCTCTTCCAGTATCCTGACTTTTACAGAGTCATACATGCAAAATCAATTGCATGAATTCTGGAATACATATGGTGCATGTGCTGGCTGGAATGAGGACCAGACAGATCTAATGCTGAGGAAAACCCTTTCGTTTACGGCATTAAAACTGGTTCATACCAGTTTTGAGATTACGACACAATCCAAACAAGTAGACTCTTACGTCGGCAAGATCCTACAGCTGGGATTGAACATATTAAAAGACCCTGATTCTGTCATTAACGAACTCCTCAATTTCTAAAGAGATGAAAAAGCAAATCAATAAAATTGTTAATGACCACATTTACAAAGAGAAGAAACTGATGAGTCTGAGAATTCCGGAATTCTCTCTCCAGGTCAATGCATCCAATGCTGAAAGTTTCTGTATTCCCCTCGCGGATCACTTATATAAAAATTACTACAGCAGAGACCATTCTACATCTCCTGACTACACCTCTTCAATGGACCGAAAAGAATTCATCCAGCGGTTAAAGGCTATTCTTGGAAATGATAATATGAATTTCGACCAGGGATGGGAGGTATCAGAAAACGATCCCATGGGAAATGTATATGTGTCTAAAGGGTATTATAAAAATCTATTCTCCGCCGGCCACTACCTGAGTGAATCATTTACTAAGCCTGTCAGTAATGGAGGGTCAGTCAAGAAAGCCATGAACAGGTATTCGCATCAGGAGAATGACTATTTCTTCTATATACATGGTAAGACACCTGGAGAATACATCAATAATTTCATGGTACGCTATTATTTTAATACCAGGGCAGAACCGGCAGTTGAAGTGATAAAGCAACTCGTCAAAGCCTTAGACAAACACCAGCTTCCATTCGAGATGAAATGTCCTTCAGATCCTAAAAACTTTGATAGAAAGGACTCCATCGTTCTCTACCTTAACAAAAGGTATCACCACTTATTTACCGGAATCTTAAACTCCATCTTTCCTGATCTGATTGATCATCTCGAATCTAATGTTCCCTTATTCACAAGAAAAATATTCCCCGGAATAGGATTTGGCGAAAGCCCACCAAAAAATAGCACAAGCTTCGGAATGAGTCGCTGTGACATCCTTGCTCAATCGATATTTAATTCTATCATAAATGAGATTCCACAAAGTAACTGGGCAGATTCATTTATTGATGATGTCAGGAATCAGGGCTTTGATCCGGAACACTTTTATTTAAATCCATTTAACTCTTTTCCATATGATTTCAACGATAAATAATTCAACCACAGAGTCGGTAAGTATCCAACAAAATGAACGACAAAAGCTGTTGGATGCAGCCGTCGATATAGGAATGCAACTGTGCAAAGAAGCCATCTGGCATCAATCACAATGCACGTGGATAGGATTGAGACACGATTTCAGATCCAGTGAACAACCGGAGTTGATTTCTTCATCGATAGGACCTGGGATGTACGGTGGATCTTCCGGGATTGCATATTATTTGTTGAATTTGAATCAATATATAAATGACCCCATCATAGAGAAACATATTATTGGAGCCATCAACCATGCAATCCATCATACAACAAAGCTTCCGGATGCAATGAAACACAGCTACTGGTCAGGTCACATGGGAGTAGCATTAACTGCATTAGAAATAGGAAAGTCTCTGAGCCTGGATGACTTAAAGAATTATGCCTTGAATGCTCTGGATGAAGTTTTTACGAGCAAGTTATCAAATGATACTGGTTTAGATATTTTGGATGGATGTGCCGGAGCCATAACAGCTGTACTCCATCATAAATGGATCATCCCTGAAAGCATGCATATGATGGTTGATCAATACCTTGTAAAATTAGCTGAAAAGCTTATCGGTGAATCTTCAATTAATGAGATCGGAAGGTATTGGCTCTCCGGTCATGATCAGAAACCGTTGCTGGGGTATGCACATGGAACCTCAGGATATGCCCATGCTTTAATTGAAGTCGGTGAGTATTTAAATAATCAACAATACATCCAGGCAGGATCGGAAGCCATTAAGTACGAGAATCATTATTATGATGAGGAAAATAACAATTGGCCGGATTTGAGGCAGCAACCAGGTTCTAATGCAGGCTTGAAGTTCATGAATGCCTGGTGCCATGGAGCCATGGGCATAGGGTTGTCAAGACTGAGATGTTATGAACTTCTTGGAGATGAATCCTACCTCCTGGATGCACAAAAATGTCTTAAGCATGCCTGTTTAGGACATCCGATAAATTACACTTCTGCTTGTCAATGCCATGGCTTTTCAGGAAATGTCGAGCTTTTATTGGCAGCCGATGAAATCCTGGATGGTGCTCCTTATTCTGAAGCATTAAATAAAGTCGGAAATTCGGCACTGGAGTATCATGCATCTGGAAATTCCTGGATCAATGGTTTAAATACCGACCACCAGGTTCCGGGATTAATGGATGGACTGGCGGGAGTAGGATACTTTTTCTTAAGATTTTATGATCAAAAGGAAACATCTTCCTTGTTGCTTCTTAAAGGAGAAAATAAATAAGAATGAGTCACGAATCAATTTGGTTGAGGTCATCTAACAATTCTTGATATGTTTCATATGCCCCAAATCGGAAGTTTCTCTTTTCACCTTTCAGTATGAGGGTTGCCGGCAATGCACCAAACCAAGAGGGATCGATTTCATCTGTCCAGGCTGAATAGTTCTGGTCTCCAAGTAGGATAACTTCAGGTGTGATTTTGTGTCTTTCGACAAATGGGATGACCCTGGATTCCAGGTGCTTATTCTCATCCAGACTGACTAATAGCACCTTAACCTCCTTTGGATCATAGTGCTTCTGTATCTCTGCAAAATGTGGCATCTCCTTTAAGCAAGGAGGACATGTCGTTGCCCAAAAATTGATAACCAGAGTTTTTTCTGAGTTTCCATCTATTAATGATTGTAACTCATCATAAACTTCAAAGACTTCAATCTCATCATTGAATGTTGGTAATGATTCTTTACAGGAATTGAAGAAGAATAGGCTCAATAAAATAAAGGCAAGTTTTATAGTTTTCATAGCTGATTGATGATCATTGCGATCAAAGGTAAAGTTTTCTACTTTTCATGTGAGTGATCTAGATCTCAGAGTAATTTAAAATGTGGCAGTGATAAAGGAAGTTATGCCTGGGGTATTCAATTTACTTTATTCCTTCCTATAGTCATTACTTGGCCATTGTAGGGACTAAAGTCCCTGATCCAGAAGTTCATTGGGGAATGAAGTCCCTGGTCCAAAACCAATGCCCGGCCTTCATTGTGAAAACCAGGCATCGGTACTTAATTATAATCAGAGTAGGACATCTACTCGGTTTAATTCTTTAAATCTTGACCATCCTTCTACTGATTACCTCTTCAGGGGTCTTGATTTTTACGATATATGTTCCATTGTCAAGGTCGGTAATATCAATTTGATATTCAGTGAAGTTGAGGTAAGATTGGATAAGCTTTCCATCAATATTGTAAATTAAAATGTCTTTCATTCCATCACCAGAAATAAATAGTATTCCGGTTGTTGGATTGGGATAAAGATTTAGATCTTCCATAGATGCACCAAATGAAAATGGGATTGGAACAAACTTATTACATACATACTTAATATTGTTTTGAGCGGTACATCCCCCCTGATCTCTCACTTTCACATTAATAACAACCTTTCCTTTACCAGGATATACTCGCGCCCTTCCGTTACCTAAATCTACAATTCCCCAATTGAGGTTATTCACTGTATAATCATATTGAAACGGAGGCGTCATATTTAGTACACGGGTTCTTATAATGAAAGGGTCATAACATGATTTTTTACCTGTTATCCAAATCTTAGGTTTTTGCTTGGCTTTCACATGTACTACCGTCAGATGAATGGCATCGACACCACAATCAACTGCGGCAACAATGGTATATATAATCTTAAAGTATTCAGGACTACAACTGATAGGGAATATGTCTCTACTTACGTAAACAAGGGGATCCTGGTTACAATCATATAAAACATCATATTCTAATTGCCAACCTGCATTGTATTCTTTAAGCGTTAAGTGAATCTCATCATCGGCAATAATCACCGGTGCATTCGGATTTTCAATATTCAAGCTCTGAGTATAAGATGTGTTTAACCCAGAAAATACATCGGTAACGGTCCATACCCGATTGATCTGGCAACCTGATCTATAATCTACGTATTCAATTTCTACAGCTCGAGGACAATCCGGTGGAATAGTAATGGTTGGAGTAGCTGCATTAATCAGATCATCTTCACATACAGCTACATAATCAAGGGGCCATTCAATGATGTCCCAGAAGTTTTCCAGATCTACAGTTATGGTTTCAGAATCCTGATTGCCTCCTATATCAGTAACTGTAAAGGTTATATCTACAGTGTATATTGGATCTCCATCCCCTGTTATAATAATATCAGATATCTCTATGTTATAGTCACAGTTTTCGGTGACATTTAAAGTGAATTGCTGTCCAAGGTCTTCAAGGCAGGTAAGGATCAAAGGCCCAGATATTCCATTGATTACGGGATGATACTTATCATCAATGACAATATTAGTAGTACAAGTGTCATCCAAATCCCAGGCTATCAATTCTGCTACAATCGTTTGATTAACATATTCTATAGGCACAGGATTAGGTACCGGATCACCTGATTGATCTGTAAGGGTCAATTGAAAATTGGTTAATGTACAATGGCCACCAATCATCATATAAGGACTAATTTCTGCTTCACAATTTTCATCTACACTTACATGAATATCTGTATTACAATATAAAACATCGCACTCCGGAACTCCCTGGCTGAAAACATTCTGGATGAAACATACCCAGAGCATCACACACATTAAGTAGATTTTTCTTTTCATGGTTTTGAGTTTACTGATTAAGAAATAAAGAACATTCTATCTCAGGACTCTGATGTGGACGATGAGGTCAATAGCGTAATTACGCTATAACTTTGATTGGATAAAGTATTGGAATTCTAATTTGTATATTTCATGGTAAACACCTTAATTCAATCAACCCTTGTGATACAGGATGGGTTCGGATAAAGGATGATATTAATGATTGGATATTACATTCTTGCCAATTCTCACCCAATTTTATGATGGACATTGATTTAAAGAAGATTAAACCCGACTTCACATATGAAAAATCGGGCTCTCGGCAAATAGAATATACCCCGTTGGTTTAAGATTCCAAGCTTAAATCCATATACGATGGTAGAGGCTCTGCCTCGGGTTCCTTAATTCGCTTCTTTCCAATTTACAATCATTTCCATTTCAATGCAGGGACTGAAGTCCCTGTTCCTGAATTTTCTCCCTACCTGAGAGAAAGGTTTCACAGACTTTCCCTACAAAAATATTCTTCTGAATTCTGCTACTTTTCTACGTCCTATGGGTATGATTTCTTTGGTCTTCATAATGATGTATCCTCCGTCGTTTTTGGAATACCCAGCGACATGTTCAAGATTGATCAGGTATTGTCTATGGCTTCTGAAAAAGCCCTGCCCTGTAAGGATTCTTTCATAGTCCTTCAAGGTCCTCGTACTTAAAAATCGATCTCCATTTACCAATACAAAATCTGAATAATTATTATCACTTTTCACATATAGGACATCTGACAGATGTATGACTTGAAATCCGTCCATGTCAGGCAGGATGATCTTTTTGATTTGCTTGTCAAGGATACTTTCTGATAATATCCTCACAGACGATTTAGAAGTTTTTACTTTTTCTTCCAGGTATCTGTCAACAACTTCTTTTAACTCGCTCTTTTTAAATGGTTTTACGATATATCCAAATGCAAAAAACTCAAAAGCCTTTAGGGCAAACTCGTTATAAGCCGTTACAAAAATAATAGAGAAGTCTATGGTGTCAATTTCTTCAAGAATATGAAACGCGTTCCCATCTCCAAGTTCAATATCTAAAAATAGGATATCAATTTTATTATTCTTTACCAACGATAATCCTGAATGGACACTATCTGCTTCGTATATACGATCCAGGATTTGAGAATAGCTTTTCTCTATTTCATTTCTGAGTAGAAATCTCGCATTTTCTTCATCGTCAACGATTCCAATAGATAACATGATTAATCTAATTGTATGGTTAAAGTAGCCAATGCCCCATTATATTCTTCATCACTGAATGATCGGTCATTCAGCTGCAGGCTTCCTTTGCTTCCAAGACGTTCACGAATCAATTTCAATCCTTTTGATTTATGTAAGCCATTGGTTTTTCTGAACCCATTGAGCCCTACACCATTATCCATGACTTCTATAACTATTTCATGATCCTTCTTGAGCACATTTATCTTAATTCTTCCATGGCCTTCCTTTTTCTGTATGCCATGCCATATGGCATTTTCTACCAGTGGCTGAATGATGAATGAAGGTATAATATCGTCGTAATCGAAACTATCAGGATCAAAATCAATTTCATAGTCTAATTTGTCATTCAACCTTCGCTTTTCTAATTCCAGGTACAATTGAAGAAACTCTACTTCTCCTTCAACTGTCACTTCAGTTTTATCGCTTCGATCCAGGATCGTCCTCAAAAGCTTACTGAAATCAGCCAGAAAATCATTGGCATCCTCTGTCCTCCCTTCCACATAAAATCGCTTGATGCCATTGAGGGAATTAAAGATGAAGTGCGGATTCATTTGTGCCCTTAAGAGTTGCTGTTCTACCTGAAGAGATCTGTTTTCTGCTTCCGATCTTTTTTGTCTTTGGACAACATAAACCAGACCAATACCCGACAAACCAATTAAGGTCAATAATCCCAACCACAAATTTCTAACCTTAACTTGAGAGACACTCAATTCGTTTTGAATCGTTAATCTTTCCTTTTCGTCTGACAAGGCAAGGATTTCTTTTTGCTTCTTTTCATTTTCGTATTTCTCAACTATTTCATTGAATTGAGAAGTACGCTCAACATCAAGGATGGAATCATTCAGCATTTTAAACTGCTCCAGGAAATAAAGGGCTTCCCCATTTCTTTTTAAGGCCTTGGAAACTTCATAATTGATGTTGTTAAAAGACCTGAAATAAACTGGATTATCCAGTTTATTGACAGCGGCTTCCATAGGAACCCGAAGTTGTATGGCTTCTTCATACCGATCTTCATAATAAAACATATGGGCTTGACCCAGGTATCCCTGATACACCAAATAATTATCATCGGTTTCCTCACCAAGCTTAATGGCTTTTTTAGCCAGGTCATAGCTGTAAATTGGAGGCTCAAGCAATGAATAAGAATCCAACAATGCCAGATAGAATTCTCCCATCAAGTATTTGATAGAAACATTTTCAGCTTCTTTTTTACCTTTTTCTAAAATATCAATGGCTTCTGTAAGAAGTTCATCATCTTCCTCAAGAACAGCGAGCCTTCTGGTATTCTTACCAAGATTTAATGCTAAATACAATTGAACCTCCTCTGTGAAGTAAGACTTCAACTCCTCAGCTTCATTTAATTTTTCCAATGCCAGTTCAATCTCATTGATTCTCGCATATTGAATTCCAAGAGAAATCAATGCCATGCCCTTTTTATTCCAATCTCCCAGCGCATCATAGAGATCAATGGCCTCTAATATATTGCTGACAAAACCTTCATGATCTGCATTCGAAAAATGATACCTGGACCTGGTATAATAGAAGTCTGCCATTCCTACTGTATCCTGATTTGCTGTTGCTAATGAAATCCCTTCAGAAAAGTATTCTTCTGCTTTGTCATACTCTTGTTTTCTCACCGATTGAGATGCTAAAAGCCGTAATGCCTCTACCTTACACCTGTCATCTTTCACTACTGAAGAGGAAACTAAAGCTTTCTCAAGGTAGTAGATCATGGAATCCATGTTATTAGAAGAGTTTCTTATTTCCTTTACCAGGTCCAGATACAGTTGGGGTTGCTCTTCAGGCTTGCAGTCAGCAATGACATTTTTAAGACTATCTACAGGGTTTATGGGAGCCATTGCGTACAGATGTAAACATTGCACACTAAAGAATAGGAGCATTAAACAGATTGTACATCTCTTCCAAGCCATATACGAAAGTATCGATCTTGACAGTAAAAATACCTATCGGATTAGAAAAAGGTAGTTTTGGTCGGTTAAACGGTAGTTGATCAATAATCCATAGAGAATTGGGACAGGTCTATAAAATCATTCCTATTGAATCAAGAAGATTGTAATACATTTATAAACAATGAATAAAAAAAAATAGCTGCATTATTTACTTCTTATTCAATAATGCAGCTATTTGAATGCTTTTAAGCTATTTAAGATATATTACATGACCTGGAAGTTTCCTTCTCTTATATCGCTAGCGGTCCCAAATGATCTGTTATAAAACATAAACTCACATGTAGCTGCCTCCTCCTCAAAAAAGACTTCTGCTTCTTCTCGAGTATCAAATTTTTGTGTATAATATCTTACAGTATTATAATGTTGATCAGCAGGATCATTATTGCCTTCACCATTATCAGCCAATTTGAAGTATACAATTCTACCCTCTTCATATACAGGATGTAATACTTCTTTTGCATTTTCAATATACATGGCAACAACAGCTTCCCCTCCATCTGCAAAAACACATAAAACACTGGAGTGGACATCACCCCAGAAGTTGGATTTAATTTCAATCTGACCTCTTCCCTCCGTTGCAGTTCCAGTAGCATTAATTGATTTTTTCCAGGTATTCTCTGAATCATTGGGGAACCAATCCATATGTCCTCTTACTTTAGTGGCTCCACGGCTTCTTGTTGTATTTATCCGACGAAATTTATTGACTTCTGATTGATCAATAACATGATTTTCAACATTGCCATCCGTGTCAATAGACACCATTTCCAAAATTGAGGTATCAGGAGTTTCGACAGGGGAATTAACTTCTGAAGTTTCACATCCTGTAATTACAATAGAAAATAGGCATACGTGTAGTAGGAGAAAAAATAAATTTTTCATAGATAGTTTTTTAAGGGTTAAAAAAATTGGGTGGAATAAATCTATTCCATAATTCTCATATTAAATATAATCATATAAAATTAAAAACTATGTTTTAGAGTAAGCATTTTAAAATACAATTGATTGTGACCTATTTAAAATTCTACTATTAATGCTACTATTAAAACCCACACAATTTCAGTATTGAGTTCTATTATGTAAATAGAATATTTACATAATATTTGGCAGTTATCAACAATTTTGAACCTTCTAACCTGCCATAACTCTGATATCACATCTTCTTTATTACATGATGAGATTGATTCTTTTGTGAGAGACACATAATACATTACTTTTATTTATCTTTCACAAAATAATTTGATGTGAAAAAATCTGCTTTTTCTATTGTTTTTATCTTCTTAACCTTTTCCATTTTTTCTCAACTTTACATCGGTCCTGAGGTCCAGGTATATCCCACAGGAGTAATCCCAGGGATCAGATTTGAGAAAGCCATTAATGATAAGTCGGCCATCAATTTCAGACTGGGTTTTCAATACATCCGCCACAGGGATCTTGGAGTACATGAAGATGAAAGAGGCAGTGGCTATGGAACCAGCATTGGCTATAAAAGGTATCTTTCTTCTGATAAAACAGGATTTGCACTATCCTTAAGGCTTGACCTATGGAAGAACAACCTTGACTGGAAGGACAACATTGGAGATCCGAGTGAAATCAATGGAAGTACAGATATCATTGTACTTCAACCTACGCTTCTTCTTGAAGATGCATTTACCCTCTGGGATGGTACCCTGCTCATTCCTTCTATAGGATTCGGTTATGAATGGAATGATAAGACAGATGGTGAGCCTACCGGGGAAGGGGCAATTCTACTGGTGGGTGTTAGTTTAATTAAAGAAATCTAAATTTCACTTGGGTTCAAGTACCCTCAAAATGGAAATGAACACATTTAGAATATTATCAATATTTATCTTTCTTTCAATATTCCAGGTTGGGAATACACAAGTACAGGAAGAAGAAAAGGTAATTATTGGTTCTGTACTTCAGGATAATGCTATAAAATTAGACGGAAAAGTAGATGAGGAATTTTGGCAGAACACTCCATATATAAGCGATTTCTTGACAAGAGAACCGGTGGAATCTGGCCAGCCTAGCGAAATTACAGAAGTCAGAATTGCCTTCGATGAGAAGAACATCTATATCGCAGCCATCATGTACGATAGTGATCCTTCAGGCATCAAAGCATTTCAGATGAAAAGAGATGCCTCGTTAAGGACAGATGATAGATTCCAGATAATATTTGACACATTCCTTGATCGTAGACGGGCATATTTCTTCGAGATCAATCCACGCGCAATGAGAGGAGATGGCCTATTATCTACTGGTCAAAATAGTGGCTTTAGAGCCATTAATAAAGACTGGGATGGAATCTGGAAAGCCTGGACCCACATTGGAGAATTTGGCTGGTCTGCCGAAATCAGGATTCCTTTCCAAACCATGAATTTTGATCCCAATAATGATACCTGGGGAGCCAACTTTGCCAGAACCATCAGAAGAAGCAATGAAGAACTGGTATGGTCAGGATCAAAACGCAATCAAGGACTATACAGACCACAGAATGCAGGAATATTAACGGGACTCAAAGGTATGAGCCAGGGATTGGGATTAGAGGTGATACCATATGGGATTGCCCAATCTCAAAAATTGCAGGATCCGGAAACCGGAGAAAAAGATACTGATTCACAAGTGGATGGTGGATTTGATGTGAATTATAATATCACCTCCAGTCTTAAAGCATCATTTACCTATAATACTGACTTTGCCCAGACAGAAGTGGATGATCGTCAGATCAATTTAACAAGATTTCCACTGCGATTTCCTGAGAAAAGAGATTTTTTCCTTGAAGGTACAAGTATACTTCAAGTTGCTCCGAGCAGTCGTGTCGATCCTTACTTCAGCCGTAGGATAGGACTGAGTGGAGGATTACCCATTCCCATCAATTATGGTGGAAGGGTACTTGGAAATCTGGGGAATACCAACCTGGCCGTCATTCATGTGAAAACAGCTGCTGTGGATACTATAAATCCCGAAACATTTACGGTTACCAGGATCAAGCACAATATCTTTAAGGAAAGTTCTATAGGAATCATTTATACCAGGAGATCAACCCGGGATGGTGAAGAACTTCCCGAGCCTTTACAGAACAGACACACCTTAGGGGCTGACCTTGAGTTGAACACTTCTAATTTCCTGGGAGATAAAGTACTTCAGTTTTCAGCATTTTACATAGGCCATAATTCAGCGGATCCTCATGATGACGAATCCAGTCAATGGGACAGATCTGTAAGAGGAATCAGGCTTAATTTTCCTAATCAGCCATGGTCGGGATCTATATCATACAGAGAGTTTGGAGACCTTTATGATCCGGCTGTTGGGTTTAATAGAAGAAATGGTTTTAGAAGGTTTCAACCAACATTTAGATACACCCCCTTATTTGAAAATAGCAACTTGATTAGATCCATGGAATGGGGGCTGTGGTATGAAAGGTTATGGTCCCTTGAGAATATGTTGTTGACCGAAAATTATAGATTTAATCTTGGTGAAGTCCGATTTGAATCGGGAGAACGAATAGAATGGGGAGCTACCAGAAACTTCGAGTTTTTAGATGAAGAGTTTGATATCCTTCGAGATGGATCAGTCATTGTACCTGTAGGTGAATATACCAACTGGCAATATGAAGTAGGAGTATCATCTGCTTCATTCAGAAAAATATCGGGCTCTTTACGATTTGAAACTGGGGGTTTCTGGACTGGAAATAAATCTGAAACCAGATTGCGACTCACTTTAAGGCCTAACCCTGGCATTAATCTTAGCATAGAATATGAGCATACGGATGTAAGTGTGGATGAAGGAGGATTTAGCACCAATTTACTTCAACTGGAAATGGGCTTTGATTTCACTCCTGATATTTCGCTCTCATCAAATATACAGTATGATGATGTCAGCAAGGTTATAGGTACCAATACCAGATTCAGGTGGATATTAACTCCGGGAACAGATGTCTTTTTCGTTTACAACCACAATTGGCTGAATGATGCCGAATACCGAATGTACACCCTCAATCAAGGGGCAGCTCTGAAGGGAGTCTACACGCATAGATTCTAATAAAATGGTTAAAACGATCTATGGAATGGATAATTGACATAATTTGTTGATCTAAATGAACAAGGATTTATGAGGAGAAGGTTATCTATAAAAAAAATCATTCTGAACACAGTGCCTGTCCTTCTCCTGTTGGCATTGATTTATTATGTATTGGGTTATAGTGGAGTTGTCGCTTTTGATACCCAGGCACAGGTATATACTATTTCTGTTACGGTATGGACAATAGTGTATTTTATTACACTGGCATTTGCGATTGGGGTTCTCCTGATGGATAAAGGTGATCCTGTTAAAACACTTTCATGGATCATTGTCATGCTAATCATACCAGGATTTGGAATGATTTTCTACAACTTTTTTGGTGCGAGCTTTAAGGAAGAAGGAAGACCTAAAAGGGATTATGATGAGTCCAGAGAACTGGTGCAACAATATCTTGCTATCATCGATGAAGTATTGCCTTACAATGAAGAGTCGATGCTCTTCAAATCTAAAACCAATATTGCCCATAAAAACATTGCCTACCTGTTAAAAGATCCCGGGTCAACGATCTTTACCAATACACATTGTGAATTACTAATTGATGGCCCTGAGACCTTCAAAAGGTTAAAGGAAGACCTCAAACACGCTCAGGAATATATTCATTTAGAATATTTTATCTGGACCGATGATGAGCTGGGACAAGAAATTAAATCGATCCTCATTGACAGAGCAAAGGCTGGTGTTGAGATTAGAATCTTACTTGATGGGATAGGAAGTTCGGATCTATCTTCTTCCTATATAAGCCAACTGTGTAATCATAATATCAGGGTTGAAGTATTCAGGCCCATGTGGAAGACCATTATTGATAGCTATTCTAACTTCCGCAATCATCGTAAAATCGCTGTAATCGATGGTAAAGCCGGATACACAGGGGGTATCAATGTAGACGGAAAATATATAACGGGTGATCCAGACCTTGGAGATTGGCATGATGCTCATGTGCGTCTTACCGGTGATGCAGTACTGGGCCTTCAGATGACCTTTCTTATAGATTGGTATTTTCAGACCAAAGAAAAATTTATTGATAAAAAATATTTCCCTCTCCACTCCAAAGAAAATAATGACTTATGCCACATTGTAACAAGTGGCCATCAGTCTGAATGGGACGGCATCAAACAAGCCTACATTAATTCTTTCTACAATGCTAAGGAATATTTGTACCTCATCACCCCTTATCTATCACCCAATGAGACCTTGATTAACGGAATAAAAACTGCTGCACTTTCAGGAATTGATACCCGCCTGTTAATACCTATAAAAGGTGATTCTCACATCACCCAGTCTGTGACGATGTCGTATGCAGAAATATTGCTGGATAGTGGGGTCAGGGTGTATCAATATGAAGAAGGATTTGTCCACAGTAAATTAATGGTTTCTGATGATGAAGTAGCTACTGTCGGCTCTGCCAATCTCGATATCAGGTCCATGGATCAAAATCTTGAAATTAATGTCTTCTCCTATGAACCGGAATTTATAGAAGAAGTAAAACAATTATTCTTAAAAGACCTGGAATCAAGTCGAGAATTGAGCAAGGAATACTTCGATAACTTTTCCTGGTTCAAGAAATTTAAATTGGCTTTGTTTAGGTTACTGGCTCCGTTGCTGTAGTACGGTCAAACCTGGAAGGTCCCAACCCAGAAAAGTCAATATTGATCTTTGTAGTTTTTTAGATTATTAAAATTGAGACAAGCAAGACCTTCCAGGTTTCTCAGACAGGGCTTTGAGCCCTGTCAGGGGGATTCTACATCTTTATTAATTAGACATTATTTCACAAACACTTTCACTATTCAAAATAAAAGTATATCTTTATATTAAGATATTAAGGTCTTTTTATAGTTTATAAAATAACAACATGATACAACAAGCTAAAACCATCGGAGATTTCGTAACAGAAAATATAAAAACCGCTCATGTATTTAAAAAGCATGGTATTGATTTTTGCTGTGGAGGCGGCATCACATTAGAGAAAGCCTGTGAGCAAAAAGGGTTGAATATTCAAGAGATGCAACGAGAGTTGGAAGAGGTAACCTTTCAAAGAGGAAATTCCTTGAATTTTAATAAATGGGAATTAAGCTTTCTTATTGATTACATCGTCAATGAACACCACACCTATGTGCGGGAAAGCATCCCTATTATTATGCAATATGCCGAAAAGGTGGCCAGAGTTCACGGACATAATTATCCAGAAGTAACAGAAGTATATAAAATATTTTCAGTCGTCGCCGAAGAACTGAATGCCCATCTTCAAAAAGAAGAAATGGTATTATTCCCATTTGTCAAGGAACTTGAGCTGGCAAAGAAAGAAAATAGAGCGCCTTTATTACCGCCATTTGGGTCTGTTAACAATCCCATAAAGATGATGGAACACGAACATGAAAATGCAGGCGACGCATTTAAGGAGATCGCCCAATTAACCAATGGCTATGAACCACCGATGGGTGCTTGCAATACTTTCCGTGCCTTGTACGCCAAGCTTGAGGAATTCGAAGAAGACTTGCATCAACATGTACATTTAGAGAATAATATATTACACAGAAAGGCGGCTGCTCTAGAAAGCTAAAACCTCATAGGTGGCGACACCTCTGACAGGGCTTGAAGCCCTGTCTAAAACCTGGAAGGTTTCACCTAATAAAATATATTCAGCCAATATGATTAAATATGGCTTTACATATTTATAGCAGTAGGACCTTCCAGGTTAACTACCCTTTCAAGGGAAATATTCATACACATAATCCGATCTCTTGAATAAAATCTCTCCCTCTGGTGTCGTCCTGTAACCTGTCCGCTTAGCATTCCATATGATGCCTTTGTACTCCACGTACTCATCATTGGTGATGAGGCTGAAGGAGCCATTATGATCTACCATATTGCCAATCATCTTAAAATCCACAGGGTCAAAGTAAAACCACCAGGGATGATTTTCCTTTCCTTCTTCCTTATACTCGACCTTGACAACATGAGCTGCTCGACCATTGAATAAAGTATCAAGTCCTTCATAGGTTAGACTTGCTCCAGGGTCTTTGAGTTTAAATGGTTGTGCAAGCACATAGAATGAAGAGTAAATTAATCCAGTATCGCCGGCTGTCACCTGCATTGTTGAATCACCCATTTTTTTTGATATCTCGATACCGTCAAATGAAAGAACAGACCCGTCAGTTCTTACAATTTCGTTTTTGTATTCAGGATTGATGTGTGTTAAATGCTTTTGGTCGAAAGACCGTTCAAGACTACCATCCTCTGTATAAAGATCATACTTCTTATCGTATCGGACCATGTGCAATGTAGAATATGCATCCCAACCTCCATGGGCATCAATGGATCGGTCGATGATAGAATCAGCATCAAGAGCCTTGTCACAACTCAATATCGACAACAAACAAAAAAGGGTCATGTATCTCATGACCCTAATATAATTGATCTTAACGATAAATATTTTACATCTGCTCGTCTTGTCCTCCTACAACGGTAACACTAAGGATATCTTTGTCAAATAGGTACAACCCACTTTTCTCATCTCCAATCAACTCTAGCTTGTCGATTAAGGTTCTAGCCAGTGCTTCTTCTTCAATCTGTTCTGCTACATACCATTGTAAGAAATTGTGGGTTGCAAAATCCTTCTCTTGAAGAGCAATATCTACCAGATTGTTAATGCTCTCGGAAACCATGATCTCATGGTTCAACAATTCCTTAAATGCATGCGTAATAGAAGGATAAGTCAAGGTAGGTTGTGTCAGATTGGGTACCACAGCAAATCCTCCTCTTTCATT
>JABDLO010000253.1 GCA_013002995.1 Saprospiraceae bacterium
ACATGGGTAAGTTAGGCACTGGCTTTGATTCTGATACACTTAGGCAGATATCCAGTAAGATTATTGCAACCCCGATCCATAAGAAATTGATTTTTGAGACCATTGAAGAACCCAATCGCACTACATGGATAGAGCCATGTTACTTAATGGATCTGGAATATGCTTCTCTTAGTAACAATGGGACCTATAGAGAACCAGTATTTAAAAGAATCATCCACGCAGACACACAAGTTGATATTCTCTCTTAAATCAAGGAATAATATTTGCATTTGTTTCATGTACCATTTGATTTTATCATGAGAAGCATATGGAAAGGACACATCCGATTTTCACTGGTGACCATCCCGGTTCAGATATTTAATGCCATTGAATCCAAGACAGATATCAGGTTCAATCAATTGCATGCCAAGGATCATGGAAGGATTAAATACAAAAAAGAATGCAGTGTCTGTAATGAGGAGGTCCCATATGCCGAAATTGTCAAAGGCTATGAATATGAACCTGACCAATACGTAGTTATGTCCCGTCAAGATTTCGATGGTATAAAACTGGAAAGCAATAGAGCCATTGAAATTGAAGCCTTTGTCAACATCAATGAGGTGCATCCCAATCGTTTTGAAGCAGTATATTACGTGGGGCCGAATGGGGACATCGCACAGAACACCTATTCCTTATTGCGAGAGACTTTGCTTAAAACTAAAAAAGCGGGTGTCGGAAGAATCATTCTAAGAGAAAAAGAAGATGTTGTCCTTCTGGTTCCTGAGCAAAAAGGGATTATCATGTATAAGTTACGTTATCCATATGAATTAAGATCCATTAAAGACATGCCGGATCTGATGGAAACATCAGCTGATCAATCCCAACTTCAACTTGCGGAGACTTTGGTCGATTCACTCTCTAAGCCTTTCTCAGAAATCAACTTTGAGGACCGATATAGGGATGCTTTACTTGAATTGGTGGACGATAAAATTGCAGGAAAGGAGATCGTTACCGTAACTGAAACAGAGGATGAAGGACCGGTAATTGATATAATGGATGCATTGAAGAGAAGCATAGAAGAAGCTAAAAAGAAAGCAGGGTAATCTTTCATTATGCTTAAAATCATTTCATGGAATATCAGGCAAGGGGGCGGAAGTAGGATCGGTAAGATCTGTAAATCTTTAATCCAGGAAAAACCAGGCATCATTATTCTTTCAGAATTCAGGAATAATGCATCAGGAATTAAGATCAGATATGAGCTATTAAAAAATGGATATCGACATCAGTGGGTTACCGGTGCAGGATCTAATGAAAATACTGTACTGATTGCATCTAAGATGGAAGGAGAAAACCGATTTTTAAATCATCTCGACTCTGCATTTCCACATAATATGATCGAAGTGGACTTCAATGCGTTTTCAGTAATTGGTGTATATCTTCCACACAAGAAAAAACACAAATTACTCTATGGTTTGGTCACGAAAATGGAGCATACTGATCAACCGTATATTATTGCAGGAGATTACAATACGGGGATCAATTATGTAGATCAGAAAGGAAAATCATTCTGGTATTCTGACCAATTGATCAAATTACAAAATCTTGATTTTTTAGATGCATTCAGGCACTTTCATGGAGATGTCAAAGAGTATTCTTGGTATAGTCATCAAGGCAATGGTTATCGATATGACCACACTTATATTTCCAACAGCCTTACATCCATTGTTAAAGACTGTTACTATCTGCACTCATGGAGAGAGGATGGGTTGAGTGATCATAGTCCTATGGTACTTATGTTAGGCGTATAAAAAAAACAGCAGCCTGATCGGCCGCTGTTATTCATATATATAATTACACAACAGATAAATATTATAGCAGCCTCTTTACGGAAGCGTAATCGATGTAATAAACCACCCTGAGTGAAAGGCTATTGGTCTGTGGTAGGTCCCCTAGTTCTGATACCCCATTACTATAATCCAGGCTTTCATAATCAATCAGTTGATCAGACGAAAATCCTGAAATATTGTTTTTCCAGACAATGAATAAGTCCGATCCCGGTGCAAACCTCCATCTATAATTCAAATCGATGTTGAATACATTGAAGCTGAAGTCATGGAAATTATTATAATCATTTGACGTAAGTCGACCTTCTGAAGTCAAGTCATAAAATGAGTCATAAGCCACCTTAGACCAATAATGTCTGAGCCTGAAATCAATCCCCATCTTATCATTAAATGTATAAGCTGCATATATGCTATTCTCAAATGTGACCTGGTCTCTATTTCCGAAGACTACTTCTCCTTCATCCTGATTTACATATCCCTTATCATTAAAGGAGTTCAATAGATCCAATTCAAAGGACATCGTAAGTTTATTGCTGAAGCGATACCTGGGCTCCATTCCTATGCTGACACTATACCTTCCATCTTCAGCAAATCTTCTATAGTTTCCGAATCCCTGCATTCTGAATTTCTTACGACTATCACTTCCTACCCAGAAACCAGTGTTCCACCAACTGGGCATTTCGTAATACCTTCCGGCTGATCTGGGTTCGTTGTAATCATAACCGGTAGGCCTATAATTGGACCACATATTGAAATTCCAAAAGCCTTTACTCTCTACCCAAAAACCAATATTGAAATGCATGGAGGTGAATGCATCAGGCTCTACTATCCTATCATAAGTAAAGAAATTCCAGAAATTCCCTCTGTTGAATGGCCCGAAAGGATTAAAGACCCGATAGAAGGATTCTAACTCAAAAGATCTCAAGTTATTAATTCTTAAAAACCCAAAGTCATTGGGATTATAATCGGGGCTTATTTCAGTGTATGATGCTCTGAATCCCAGATTCCCGGATATCTTCCCTAGCCCCAATGAGTATTTATATCCGTTGACATTATCGTCCTGGGGTTTGATGATCTGGGATACTGTACCTCTTCCATAAATGTTGTAGGATTGAGCCTTATTCTTTAGATCATAAGAAAAGCTGGTCACATTAGCATCGTGGTAAGTATCTCCGGCTCGCCATACATTGGTATTGGCCAGGGATATCTTAGAATTATTGGGAAGGTTTTGATCAAGGACCGTCATATTATAATTGGTGATGGGTGCAGTAACTGCACTTCTTACCCTGCCTGATTCCATGTCTTCAATCCTGGCATGTGTCGCTCTTGAAATGGCATTAAAAACTCCAATTCCAAGTCCGTTAGAATTCCTTCCTGATACTTTAGTAGCATTATATAGTTGCGAAGTAGTTGGATTTTGTGTTATTTCTTCCGGCCCTTCAAGAGAATGATATACATCTGAATGGCCTATAGGGCTTCCTCCTATTCTTCTGCTATAAAAAAGATCATCCTGATTGAATAACTCCGTTCCTTCAGTAAAAAATTGACGGTTTTCATCATACCTCACCTCGAATGGTGAAAGGTTTAAAATGATGTCATCCGACCTCACCTGACCGAAGTCCGGTACCAATACCATATCCAGGGTAAATGCGTCATTGATCCCATACTTTAGATCCATTCCTCCATTGTATGAATATCCGGTGCTACTGAAAGGATCTGCAGACCCTCCATTGTGCTGTTGAGCATAGACAGAAAGATAGGGTGATAATGACAATCTAATTGGAGGAGAGATATGTTCCAAATCTGTAATGGTTCCCGCCTGGGTAAGGAATCCAGACACTTTAGGGTCTATGAAACTCCAGGATGATTTTTCATTGATCCGTCTTATGCTTCTCATGAAATTAATCTTCCAGGATTGCACATCTTTATTGGCAAAACGCAAAGCTGAATAAGGGATTTCTATCTCAGCTATCCATTCTGAATCACCAAGGGTCACTGATGAAAACCATACCGCATCCCAATTGGTATCCTCTCCCTGTTGATCTGAAAATTTAGCATCAAATTGCACCCCAGTTGCTCCTACAATAAACTCGAATCCATCATTTCCGTTACCATAGGTATCCACTACAAATCCAAACCAATCAGTATTACCCAGATCATCTCTCTGGGTTAACTCAGTCATAATGCTGTCTCTGTCTGTAACAGCCATCCTTGCTGCAATGTAGATAGAATTATCATCGTAGAGGAACCTTACTTCTGTCTCATCAGAAGCTTTTAATCCAGGTTGTGGAGTCCAGGCTATGAAATCGGTAGCGATAGGCAGGGAGCTCCATGATTCTTCATCGAGCACCCCATCTACCTCAACCTTTTCAAAGGTTCTGGTGGCTTTCATGCTGACTTGTGCGGCAAGATCAGCATATTGAAATAATAATATCCAAGCGGGCAGGATATAGGCCAGCTGCCTCACGGCAGAGCGTAAGAAAAGTAGTAACATGGTTGCGGTTTTCAAACAGGTTTAAAGTTGTAAGTAAAGACGGGCTTAAATCAGGATCGTTGCATTTTCTAGGAAGTTTTTCTAAAATAAATGTTAGAGTAGTCCGACTTAAGAGTAACCTTCGATCCTCCACCATTCATTTTAACGATGACCTGATCACCATGTGGCGGAACATCTCTATTACTTGACAGATCTACATTGATTTCATGATTTGAATAAATCTTACCATAATCTGTCCTTAATTTCAGATCAATAGTACTGCTCGATGGCATGGTCACATCTACATGGCTGTAAGTTGAGATAACGTCTATTCTCTGACCATTCCTGATATTATCCTGTACCAATTCAGCCCCTGAATAGGTACACTTGATATCCACATCCCGATCAAGATTTACGGCTTTAACGGCACCGAATTCCGATCTCACTTTTACTTTCTTACCACGTGGAATGGTAATGGTAAGATCTATCTCCACATCATATCCATAATTCATGTATTGCCACCCTTCAGTGTCATCATCGTGATCATTGATATTGATGCTCTTCCCTTTATCTTTTATAATTATCTTTTTGGTTCCGTCCTTCTTTTTAAGGATCATCATTTCTTCCAGTCCATCTTCCTCTAATTCAGTATTGATGACAAATGTATTTCCTTCCTGGTTACCGGAAATTGAATAAGCTTCATTTCCATTACCCATATTGATCATTACCGTTCCTTCAACTTTAATTTCACTGACTGAAGCCATTACGATCTCCATCGAGCCATATTCTGAATCAATGTAGATTTCATCGGTTGAGGAAGAGGGATTATAAACTTCATTGACAGAAAGTACCTGAGCCTGGAGAATTAATGAAAGGCTCATTATGCATAGTGTTAATATTGTCCTCATGGTTGTAAATATTTTTGTAAGGGGTGCCATCCCATTTGCATGACAATGCAAATGGAAGCAATATCCTTTTTAATTATTAATGAAAATTGAAGATCAGGAAGCATACGGCATACAGCCCTAATGCTTCCTGATGATGGTTCTATCCTTTTCGGAGGTATATATTTTCGTATCCGGATTTAATGGTGACTTCGACACCACCACCGTTGACCGTTCCTTTTACTTTCTTGGCACTTAATCTCTTCATATCGTCCTCACCACTTTCAATATTAACATCTACGTCACTATAGATATTTCCATATGGTGTACTCATATTTATATTACAGCCCGCTGATGAAGGCAACGTAACATCTATTAAATTGTAAGAGGAATTAAGAGATATAGATCCTTCCTGGCTTAAAGTCGAAAATACAGCTTCGATCTCACCATAGATTGATTTTACTGCCATTGGGCCAGTTACATTAATAAGATGTACCTCGTTGTAAGCAGCCGACACTTCAATTTCTCCTGCTACATCCTGGATGATGAGTTCACCTCCCTTATAATCACTGTGAGCGTAATACACATCCATATTTTGAGGCATTTTAATGGTAATCCGTCCATCATTGGCATTACCCAAACCGGTTACATGAACATCACTTCCTTCTTCTTTTACGTTGATACCCAATCCGGTATTATCTTCTATTCCTAATGAATTAATTAGTTTCAATCCGGCGGCTCTTTCATTTACTTCACCATCCCTGTTTCCGGTAAAAATAATTTCAGTTCCGTTGTATCCTTCAATAGTAACTTCATTAACGTCCTCTACTACTAATTTTCCCGTGCTATGGGCCAGTGTATAATCCTGACCATAAGCCATTACTGTCAGTGCAAGCAAAATGATCAATGTATTTAACTTTTTCATGGTATTTATTTTTTATGTTTTATTCAATTTTAATTGTGCGATGTGTGCTTCATCTTTTATAAACTTAGGAGTCATCTCATCCTGAGTTATCTTGTCGAGTAAGTGAACTGAATTTTTATCGTTGATTTTAACAACAGCTTGAATGAGGGAAATCTTAACGAAAGAATCTTCCTCAACCTCAAGCCTTTCATAAATGGCTTTTTTAGTGGTATCTGTAATCGGAATCTCAACAAGTGCTTCTACTGCTGCAAGCCTCACATTGGAACTTGGATCCGATTCCATGGTTTTTATTAATAGATCGATAACTTTATCATCTTGTTCCGGAAATTCGTAAGCAACATTTATGGCTTCAATCCTATTGGTTACAGATTGATCATTGATCAAGGCATTCATTTCACTTCTTAATCCAACGATTTCTTTAGATTGAGCATCAAGCAATCCTGACTGAAATTGATTCTGACCTATCATGATTCCTAGCGTGACCAGGGCCACAATAGAAGCAGCATAGGCAAGAATTTTATACGGATATGGAAATTCTTTCGTCTGACCTTTGATCTCCGATTCCAGCATCTGGTTGAACCTGTGAGACAATTCCAGAGAAGGTTGCTGCAATTCTTCTTTTTCAATGCCGGATTCAATCTCCTTATACTGATCGAATAATTTCTTGAGTTCAGGATTAGAATCCATTTCCATAAACATGGCTTCTTCTTCCTCCAGGTTCAACAACCCATTGAAATAATCAATAATTGTATTTTCCCAATTTTCACTCATGATTGTTCATATTTAAAGTAATTGGACTTTAATGATTTCATAGCCCGGTGAATCTTCACCTTTAAAGCTGACTCTGTACATCCAAGAATACCGGCTGCTTCAGAATATTTCATTCCTTCATATTTGGTCAGCCAGATCATCTTTTTTTGTTCGTCATTCAACTTTTGCATGGCTTTATAAAGCTTGTCAATTCGTTCATCTCCATCTTCATTTCCTGGATCAATATCCATGCGATCTCCGGGTTCCTGATATCCATCATCATAAACTACTTTTAGTTTCTGACTTCTGTAATGATCATATCTTACATTACTGGCGATCCGATAAATCCAGGCTTTAAAAGGGTAGCTATCTTTATAGCTGTTCCTGTATTTTATTGCTCTTTCAAATACGGTTTGTGTCAAGTCTTCACTCAATGCTCTATCCCGGGTGAGCTTAGTGAAGTAATTGTACAACCTCACATGATATCGCTCGAATAGTATAGACATCTTATTCAGATTTCCACCTCTGACTTGCGTCATCAATTTTTCGTCTGGGTGCATGTAATGTTGTTCTTTCAATTCAGCTTACATTTAGATTACTACGCCTTTTGCAAAAGGTTACATAAATCTCTAAAATATTTTTGATCCAACCATTTTGCTCATCTCTTAAAGCTATTACTGCCCCTTAAGAAAAGTTATAATTATTATCTTTCCACTTCATTTATACCGAATCAATTGAAAGTATCCATCGCTCAGATTTCACCAGTATGGCTCAATAAAAAAGCCACTACAGAAAAAGTATTGACCTACATCGATATGGCTATTGCTGAAGATTGTAATCTAATATGTTTTGGAGAGACCTTATTGCCTGGATATCCTTTCTGGGTAGAATTGACCGATGGGGCACGGTTTGAATCTTCCATTCAGAAAGATCTTTACAGCCACTATTTATCTCAAGCTGTAAATATTGAAGGTGGAGACATGGAGCCCATTTGCCGAAAGGCCAAGGAAGGCAACATTGCGGTCTACATCGGATGTGCCGAACGAGGAATGGATCGCGGTGGCCACAGTGTTTATTGTAGCCTTGTATTTATAAACCAGGAAGGTGAAATAAAATCTATCCACCGCAAACTCATGCCCACCTATGAAGAAAGACTCGTGTGGGCTATAGGAGATGGTAATGGGCTTATCACTCATTCACTTGAAGGGTGGACAGTCGGAGGTCTAAATTGCTGGGAGAATTGGATGCCTCTACCTAGAGCTGCTCTTTATGCTCAGGGAGAAAATCTTCATGTATCTGTATGGCCCGGTAATGTACGTAATACAACAGATCTTATACCTCATATAGCGAAGGAGTCCAGATCCTATGTAATTGCAGCCAATAGTCTGATGCATCGAGATACGATTACTGACGATATCCCTCATCATGAATTAATCAGAGGCAATGCCAATGAATGGATGGGTGATGGAGGTTCTTGCCTGGCAGAGCCTTCCGGCAAATGGATCATTGAGCCTTGTGCAAAAGAAGAAAAGTTACTTATTGCTGAAATCGATATGGAGGAAGTCCGCAGAGAACGACACAACTTTGATCCTTCCGGGCATTACAGTAGACCGGATGTCATATCCATTAACTTAAACCGAGACCGACAAAAAATCATTAAATAATGTCGCAAATCAATACCATTATTTTTGACTTAGGGGGAGTGCTCATTGATTGGAATCCGAAATACCTCTATCGGAAAATCTTCAGGAGTGAACTGGCTGTTAATTACTTTCTCAATAATATCACAACCCCGGATTGGAATGAACAACAGGATGGAGGAAGATCACTTGAGGAAGCGACAAAGCTACTTGTAGATCAGTACCCTGAGTAC
>JABDLO010000255.1 GCA_013002995.1 Saprospiraceae bacterium
ACCATCTAATTGAACTATATATGGAGGCTCGATGAACGATGTGAGAAGGCTCCAAACTCCATTTCTATTCTAGATCCAGGCTTACCAATTTTTCCCTTTGGTCAAACTCTGTAATCCTTTAACCAGCTCAACCAAAATTCCTATTTTGAGGTCGCTATGGGTTCGTTACAACAACATGCTGATCTTGCTATCCTGTCTTTTTACGGGTGGTGGCAATTTATAGTATGCCTTTTTGCATTTCTCGGCCTGATGGCCATATGGTATCACATCGGGAGAAAACAAAAAGATTTCGGACAAGTATGGCTGGCTGTTTCAATTCTATGCTGGAGTTTTTCAGGATTGGTGGATATTATCTACAGCAAGGAATGGATGAAAATAATTATGGCTTCCAGCTCTACATCATTAGACCTCCAATCACTTGATCAATATTCACCAGTTTCACTTGATGGTTGGAGAAGTATATTGTCTTTATTGAACAGCCTCTTTATACTCCTTGCTTTGCCATGGTTCAGATATATACCATCCAGAATTGAACCTCTAATAACATCTAAATACTGGAGGTTAATAGTTGGAATACCTTTTCTCTTTGCTTTGATCCCTACCCTTTCAAGGATTTTCTTTTCCTCCTCCCTTATTATGATTTCTGAACTTGATGTCTATTTCGCAACATTGACATTAATATTTTTAGGATGGGTTTTATTCGAATCATTTTCTCGAAGAAGATTGAAATTTCTTGCTTACCTTTCCATTCTATGTATCCTAATAACCTTTGTAGCTCAGCTCTATAAGTTAACTGCTTCATCGGCCAACCTAACACTCTTTTCAGCCATCTTTAAGACCTCTTTAATCATGATTTTCTTTGCTCTCGCTCTTTCCTGGGTGAAAGAACTTGCTGAAAATATCATCCCATTACCTTCACAATTGTTCTTTTCATTGAAACAAATTAAAAATGAGACAGGAAAGCTGCTCAATCAAGTCGAGATCAAGGGATTTCCTGGTATGGAATCACGTATGGTCATCCTCTCACCTCAAGTGTTTGATTTACTAAAAGCATTCATCCGTAAGAAGAAAGACAACGATCAGTGGCTGGAAATTAAACCTAAAAACGAAACTCGTACCGGGAAGATTTATGACATCAAGGACTACAATGAGATCAAGCGATTAATCAGTGGGTTACTGGATGGAATTTTTGGCAAAGAGAATTGGACAAAAGATCATCATTTTGATCCACTCAAAGAATCTCTTTTTGAGTTGCCTCCCAAACGAGGAAGAAAGATCAGATTGAAAATACCCGGAGATAATCTCTCATTAAATAGTTAAAACAAGTCACTCATCGTTATAGATTGTTGTATTAAGCTATTACTATGCTTATTATCTACCAATCCATAAGTTGTAATCATAGTAGGAAAAAGGGTTTTTCTCGACTTAGTGAAATGATTGAAAGCACCCAATTTCAATCGGATTTTCTGAGCATAATCAGAGGTAATGATGTATGGGCTGTTTGTAAATTTTATCTCACATATGTTAATGATGTTATCAGCCCTATCAATTAGTAGATCAATCTGTGCGCCCGGCACTTCATCATCTCCTCGTGTATGCCATGCCCCGGAAGTTGAATATATACCATCAATCTTTAAAGCTCTTTTAATTTCATCAATATGATCTATACATACATTTTCAAATGCAAGTCCACTCCAACTGATGTAAGATGGACTGGTAGCGAGTTTCTCCCAGATCCTTGTCTTACCGGGTTTTGACCCACGTATGTATTTCAGATAAAAGTTGATGTAATAGTCTTTTAACTTGAAGATTCTGTCTTTAGCTTTGTTTCCATAGGGAACCGCCGAAGTAATAAAGTCAGAAGCCTCTAATTCTTCCAATATAGAAGTGAAACCGCCACCACTCTGCAGCTTCGTCTTCATCAATAACTCATCCCTCATAAGACCTCCAGGTTGTCGATGTAAGGTTTCAATGATTGCTGTATGCTTGGCTGAATGATCGAATAATGAAGCCAATAATTCATCATACTCCAGCCGCAAAAGTGCATTTTTAGCAAAACAAACTCTGTCTATTGACTGAACCAGGCTTTCTCCTTTTTCTAATTGCTCCAGGTAAAATGGTATGCCTCCCATCATCATGTACAACCTGGTAATGTCCATATCATTGATAATGATGTTTTTTTTCCGGAGGAATTGCTTCGTTTCAGATAGTGTAAACGGTTGTAGTAGAATTCGATCCGTCACCCTATTGTGTAAGCCTCCTCTGCTTTTCAACACTTTGTTAATCATCCAGGAGGCTGACGACCCACAGATTACTACCATTAAGTCATTCCTCTGTACAGCAAATCCATTCCAAAAATCAGTAAACGCTGTTAATAATCTGGATCGGTTTGTTGCCATCCATGGAAACTCATCCAGGAAAACTACTTTTTTCTTCCTGGTCCTTAATCCAGAAATATATTCACCCAACATATCAAAAGCCTCAAACCAACTTTCAGGAGTTTTTACCGGAATAGAAGCCTTCATAGATTTTGAAAGATTGACACTGAACCTTTCAAGATGTTCTTTTAGGTTACTTTGATATAAGCCAGTAAATTGAAATACAATATCTTCTTTTAAGACCCTGCTTATCAGGAAAGTCTTTCCTACCCTTCTCCTTCCCAGAATTGCCATCAACTCGGCCTTATCCGACTTTAACCTCTTCTTTATTCTGGTAATTATATCTTTTCGTCCTACTACTTCCATAAATTTTGATTCGCCAAAAATTCAAAATATTTACCTTTTTGGCAATTATAAATAATTATGATCTGCCAAATGTAAGTATTTCATCACGTTTTGGCAAGACATAATATACATCAAAATCTTGATTACATCTATTAAATGTAGTAAGCAAATTAATGTTGTCAGTAAAAAATCTACTGACAATTTTATCAATTTTCCGATTATTTACCTGTCTGTCAACCCTTTACTCTTCCTTGCGGCAATAATCAATTACAATGAAAATGAGTCGTTTGCTAAAATCAATACTTGTACTTACAATCAGTACACTATATACAACTACGCTATCAGGTCAAGGCCTCGATCAGAAAATAGATGAAGCATTCATGCCGATAGCAATATGGTGGGAAAATATAATATTCTCAGGGGTCGAAATCGGAAGAGTAAGCATCCCCATTGTTCTTTTATTATTACTCTCTGGAGCTACTTTCTTTACCATTTACTTTAAAGTGGCTAATATCAGACTGTTCCCAACCTCCATCAAGGTTGTAAGAGGTAAATATGATGAAGTTGAACACCAGAAAGCTGCTCCGACACCAGATGACATCAAAATACTTGATGGTGACCTGGTGGATACCATCAGAGATGAAGGCCATCATGGTGAAGTCAATCATTTCCAGGCCTTAGCTACTGCCGTATCTGGAACAGTGGGGTTGGGAAATATAGCCATGGTAGCTGTTGCCATTTCCCTGGGAGGCCCTGGAGCAACTTTCTGGATGATCATTGCTGGGTTATTAGGTATGTCATCAAAATTTGTTGAGTGTACACTTGGTGTGCGATATAGGGATATCACAGCTGATGGAAAAGTTCATGGAGGACCTATGTATTATCTATCACGTGGTTTAAAAGAACGAGGATATCCAGGGATGGGAAAAGCATTGGCCGTCACTTTTGCGGTGTTGTGTATTGGTGCCTCTTTTGGTGGTGGTAATGCCTTTCAATCCAATCAAGCTGCAGCACAAATAGTTGAAAGATTAGGATTGAGTGGGTCGGCTTCTGGAACGATGCTGGGCGTATTATTTGCTATCCTGGTTGGTATCGTTATAATAGGTGGCATAAAAAGAATTGCTAAGGTTACAGAAAAGATTGTTCCTTTTATGGCAGTACTATATGTCGCAGCTGCGATTTTTATCATCACGACCAACCTTCAATATGTAGATGATGCACTTAGATTGATTATTTCAGAAGCCTTTAGCCCCAGAGCAACCATAACTGGAGGATTTATAGGAGTAATGATACAAGGCTTCAGAAGAGCTGCCTTCTCTAATGAAGCGGGAGCAGGGTCAGCCGCCATTGCCCACTCAGCTGTCAATACCAAATATCCGGCTTCTGAAGGACTGGTAGGGCTGTTGGAGCCATTCATTGATACCGTTCTCATATGCACCATGACAGCTCTGGTCATTATCATCTTTAACATTGAAGGAGCTTTTGCCTATGGGGATGTAGTCAATGACCAGGTATTGTTGATTGCTACCGGGGAGCGGATCGGAGGAGTAAACCTGACTTCAATGGCTTTTGAATCATCTATTCCGGGATCTTCTTATGTATTAGCTATTGCGGTTATCCTGTTTGCCTTTTCTACCATGCTATCCTGGTCTTATTATGGATTACAATCATGGAAATATTTATTTGGTAGAAGCCAGGTAGCAGATTTATCCTACAAGATCTTGTTTCTAATGTTTACGATATTGGGAGCAGCCATCACCATGGAAGCGGTCATCAAATTCTCAGATGCTATGATTCTTGCCCTGGTTTTTCCTAATATGGTAGGATTATTCTTTTTATATCCATATGTCAAAGAAGAGTTGGAGAAGTACTTGAAGGCGATAAAGGGAAGTTAATAGATAAGTAAGCAGCCACAGTTTACAGTTAAAAGTCTTCGTTAACCCTTTAAAGGCTTTAGTACATAAATAGGCGGACAAATCAATTGTATCTTACTCATTTTAAATAAAATATATATTACATTATACTTAATTTAAATAGCTAATTGATATTGCCTGAAATGGCTTGCCCGTTTTTAATAACCTAAAAATATTAAAAATGGCAAGAAGGAATCAATTCGAGATGAGTGAGTCACAACGTCGTGTGCGTCGATTTTCAGAATCATTCAGACAAGAGAAAGTAGTTGAGCTGGAGAGTGGTATTACCACAGCCAGAG
>JABDLO010000272.1 GCA_013002995.1 Saprospiraceae bacterium
GGAGCCAGATGTTTTAAACCAAGATTGATGATATCATTGTTCTCCTTAAAATATTGAGGCAAATAAAAACTTTTTCTTCCTTCATAAGACTGTTGATCGAAATCAATGGCTCTGATCCTATATTGGGATCCTTCTATGTCAGGGGTGATATCAACAATGAAGTTGTACGCTCTCATATCTCCCAGGAGTCTTACGAAGCACCGCTCATTGAATTTGATGAATTCCTTGGCAATTCTGATCTCATCAAATGTAGATATCGCTAAATGTTTTTTTATAAAGTCATCACCTGGTATTCCAGCTATATGCTCTTCAATTAAGGATTTAGAATCTACTAAATATGTGACCCGATTAGGAGATAATAAGTCTTCCAATTCTAGTCCATAGATCCGTGAAGAATCAATGCGCTTGATGTAAAAATGATCATAGTTATCATTTATTCGATTAATGATCCTGATCCGGAATGGATTGGTATTCCCAAAAACACAAAAATCGACCCGATCGACCGATAGGTGTTCGATAACGCTAGTATCACCATCGGTTTTGAGCAATGCATATACTTCACACAATGCATTGTGGATGTCCTCTCTATCTGATTCAGAATAAACAACCGTCTGCCAATAAGTGTCTTCACCTTTGGCATTCAATAAAGGAACATTGGCAATATAACGGAGCATATCATCATAATGAATTGGAAGATCAATCCATCTCTTGTGTTCCTCAAGGTATTCTTGCAGAAATTTTTGAATACCAAATAGTATCTTTTTCTTCGAAGGCTTGTTGCCTGGCATCATACTTATAGAATCTAGACTACTATTTTAATGCATATTTCGAGCCAATGATTCAATGGAAATCTTTATAAATTTTAAACAAAATAAAAAAGAAGCCAAGAATTCTGGCCTTTGATAGAACATGGAATTAACAATGAGACTTGTCGTTAAGAAAATAAAATGTACGCCGGAGTTATTATCTTAGCCCAGATCTAAATTAAAAATCTATTGAGATGCTTAAAAAGCTAAAATCACTTTTTATAGTTGAAGACGATTCAGATAAAAAATCTGCAAGTGATAAATCACAAAGCAATCCTGAATCTGAATCAAAAACACCTGTTCCAGAACCAGTACCCGAAATAGAAGTTAACATTGAAATTCCAGAGATCAAAGATCCACAAGGAAAGCCTGACCCTAAATTTGTGGACATCTTATTGAAAGCCATTGAGAAGAATAACATGGACGGCTTCGATTACCTGGAATACAAACAATCGCTTCAATCACTCCAAGGTATGGCAATGGATGATTCCACTCGATATAAGTCTGCATTTGCAATGGCTAAGACCATGGGAGCTACACCAGCCAAACTACTAAAAAGTGCCAATCACTACGTCAATGTCCTGAAAAAAGAACAATCCAAATTTAAAGAAGCTCTTGTCAATCAGAGAAAGTCTCAAATACAAGGTCGAGAAGCTAAGATCAAGTCGGTAGAAACGGCCATTCAGGAAAAAAAGGCTCAAATCAAAAAGTTGATGCAGGAGATTGAGAAGAAAGAAAAAGATCTGGATAAACTCAAGGAAGAAATCAACAAATCAGCAGCTAAAGTAGAGTCTACAAATGAGCGTTTTCATCTTGCTTTTAATGTAGTCATGGGACAGATTGCCCATGATGTAGAGAAAATGAAAGAGTTCCTGAAATAGCATTTTTCAGAATCAATTACATAAATAGTAAGGCTGCTATCGGTAGATAATCCGATATCTTTCATCCATTGTTACTTTCAATACCTCTATTCAGTGGAATGAATTGAGTTTTAAATGCGTTGAGACAGAGAGTTCAATAAGGTATTTTTTCATATTTTTGATCGCATAATTATTCAGAAGTAAAATCTACATGTCAGAAATAAAACCTAAATCATTTTGGAGTAGGCCTGAAGGGATTACCGGTGCCCTTTTCCTGGGGGCATTGTTAATAGGAGGTGGAATCCTCGTTTCATCGGCAATTGGTGCTATCGGAGCATTCCTGAGTACAACAGCCGGTCTGGTCATCAGCCTTCTTGTATTGGGCACCATCATCTTTATGGCTCTTGACTCCAAGGCCAGAAATCTTGTATGGTATATGTATAAGAGCGTGATGAGATGGGTCACAGGGTTATTTGTTCAGATCAATCCTATAGCCATCCTGAAAAGCTATGTTGACGACCTTAAGGATAACCTAAAGAAAATGAATCGTCAGATCAATAAGCTTAGAGGGCAGATGCATAAGCTTAAAGAAATGATTACCAATAATCGGAAAGCAATAGCTTCCAATCTTGATCTGGCAAGTAAGGCAAGAGAAAAAAATAAAAAGGCTCAGATGATTCTTAAGAGTCGTAAAGCCGGCAGGTTAAAGGAGTCCAATATGAAATTGGATGATCTGTACCGTAAGATGGAAGTGCTGTATCGGGTCCTTTCTAAAATGTATGAGAATTCAGAGATACTCATGGAGGATGTGCAGGATCAGGTCATGGTGAAAGAACAAGAGCGTAAAGCCATACGAGCTTCCCACTCTGCCATTAAATCGGCCATGAACATCATAAAAGGTGACAGTGACAAGAGAGCAATGTTTGACCAGGCAATGGAAGCCATTGCAGACGATGTAAGCTCAAAAGTAGGTGAGATGGAAAGATTTATGGAAATGTCTGAAAGCTTTATGTCTTCTGTAGACTTACAAAATGGGGTCTTTGAGGAAGAAGGATTAAAGATGTTAGAGAAGTGGGAAAAAGAAGGCGTTTCTCTCCTTCTAGGTGGAGAAAAAGAACACCTACTAGAACAAGCACATGACGATAGCGATGTCCTTGATCTTAACTCCCCAAGGAAAATGCCTGAAAAAATAGTAAGGCCCAACCAATACGACAGTCTTTTTGAATAAAACACATAATCACAATAAAATAAAATGGCAAGATTAACCGGATTTTCTAAATTCATAATAACCTTATTGATTTTAGCTGCTGTATTCTTCGGTGGCAGATACATATTAAACAATACCAGTCTTGGAGAGAGCATCAAGCAACAAGCTGAAGAAGCTCAAACTGATAATACTTCAGATCGTTCAGATAATCGTACCGATGACAATGATCGTGTGAGTGGAGACAAAACACTCAAAGTACAATTGGTTACCTGGGGCGGTTACGGACCTGGTCTTTATTTCAATGAAGGGGCCCAGGCCAATACCAGGAGTAGATTCTACAAAGACTATGGATTCAAAGTTGATTTCAAAGTAGAAAACGATCTCATCAATGCATTAAATGCGTGGATGTCAGGACAATATGATGTGCTCGTACAGACGGCAGATGCTTTCCCATTATACACCGCACCAGATGATATCAATGCGCTGAAACCTAAGGCATTCATGCAAGTGGACTGGTCAAGAGGAGGAGATGCCATCATTGTAAAAAGAGGCATCAATACGGTCAACGACTTAAAAGGAAAGACCATAGCAGTTGCTGTACCCTCACCCGCACAGACGTTATTGATATCTTCATTGGAAGCTGCAGGATTAAAATACGCTGATGTCACAGTTTTAAAGACTGCTGACAATCTTAAAGCTGCTGAATTATTCAGATCCAATGATGTTGATGCTGCAGTTGTATGGAGCCCTGATGACATTATTGCGACCAGGGATGTACCTGGGAGTAAAATTTTACTTACAACGAGAGAACAATCTCACATCATTGCAGATATTATGTTTGCCAGTGAAGACTTTATCAATTCCAACAGAGATATGATCAATGGCTTCTATGAAGGTTGGATGAAAGGAGTTGCTGAGATGAAGGCCAATCCTTCCAATAGAGAAAAGGCTGCCAAATACCTCGCTGAGATGAATAGCCTTCCCGTTGAAGATGCTGTGGGTATGATGGAAAATGTATATTTCACCGGACATGGTGACAACCTCAACTTCTTCGGGTTGAACCCGGCTTTCAAAGGCCAGGAAGGCGGTGACTTATATGGTAAAATGGCTAGAAAATTCGTCGAAACACAGGATGCTGAAAAAGTAGCACCATCGTGGAGATCAGTGATTTACACCGGTGGTGTTCAAGCTGCTCAGACCAGATTGATCGGTGATGTTTATAATCCTGAAGAGGGTAAAATATTCAAGCCTGCCACTCCGGAAGAGAGAAATGCCCCTGCATTTGCTTCTAAGCCCATCAGCATTCAATTCAATACAGGCCAATCATCATTATCACAAAATGCGAAAACGATCATTGACTATCAATTTGCAGATGTTGCGAAGACCTTTGCCAATGTAAAAGTCAGAATTGAAGGAAATACCGACAATGTAGGAGGCAAACAGATGAATATGGAGCTCTCTAGAAAAAGAGCTCAATCTGTTGCAGACTACTTGAAACAACAATATAGCATGGATGCCAATAGATTCGTCATCGTAGGAAACGGGCCGGATAAACCGGTCCCTGGTTGTGAAACCAATGCGACTGAAGATTGCAAAGCAAAAAATAGAAGGACAGAATTTCAGTTGATTGCCGGTTAAGGTTCTTTTATGTCCAATCTATTTGAATTAAGAGCACCAATATCTAAAACCCAACAACTATATCTGGGTACAGCCGGGGTATTAATATTTCTCGTATTATGGATCGTTCTTACCATGGGAGAATCACCCATGGTCAAGCCTGGCATTCTTCCTCATCCGCTAAGGGTACTCGGTGCCTATGGAGATTTGTATACTGATAACGATTTGATTCAAAATACTTTCAGATCAATCGGTCTTAATCTTGCCGGGTACGCAACCGCTATTTTAATAAGCTTGCCAATAGGATTTGCTATTGGATTATGGGGAATTTTAAGAGGTGCATTTCAATCACACATTGATGG
>JABDLO010000267.1 GCA_013002995.1 Saprospiraceae bacterium
CTTTTTGCCCTTGATTAAGTTTCATCTTGAAAGCGAGTCGTTTCATATTTTTTTCATTAATAATTATTCTATGGTTTATTTAACGACAGAAGTATAACAGGGAATTTGCTTTTTCACCCTCTATCGAACCAACCTTACAATAATCTGGTACATTAAATTGACTTCCTGCTCTTATAAACAATTGTTTTAAACCCTTTCTTGCATTTTCCAAACTACTGATCTGCTCGTAATTCCATTTTTCGGCCCCACTGGCATATGGTTTAAGAAACTCGAAAGCACTTATAATACCAGCACCATTTTGAGTTTTATAATTCCATAAATCTACATCCACTTTTGTCCCTAGAAAAGCAAGTTGAGTGAATCCACGTAAATTCATTGTACTGTATGATAAAGTTTTAGTTCGAGCCATTTCGTGGGGTTGCTCTCCGTTGGGTTCAATCTGTGTTGCAATACGACCTGTTTTTACATCTTCCAGCACCTGTTTTGCTTCATCATTCCTATCTAAATACAAAAGGATGCTCGCCACCTGCACATCATACCAGGTTGCATGATTATTTTTCCTTGTCTTTTCTAAAACTCCATACTCACTGGTTTGTAACCAATTGAGATAATCCGAAAACCATGATCGAAGACCCTGGCTAGTTTCAATAGGCATTGAGTTTTTTAATTCCAGTACTTCTATTGTGGTTATGATATTGGTAATTCCTGTAAATTCAATGATTCCAAAACAACGACCAGTACTCCTACCCGGAATGCCCTGAGCAAAATTCAGGTTTGGATTCATCTTGGTTTCCGGATTTAAAAACCATACTTCAAGTAATTGCAAGGCCTTATCTCGATATTTTTTATCATCTGAGAAAAAATATGCTAATCCTGATGATGAAGCATCTCTAAACATCTGTCCCTTGATCTCTATGTCTGTATTTTCGCCTCTGGTCAAAGGATTTACCTCTCCATCTCTTCTGATCCAGGGCAATCCATCAGGTTTATCCGGATCCGGCCACCAATAAGGCCCCAATGATATATAATCATGTTTATCTCCACTGGGAGGAATCTTGGTTTTATTAACTACAGAATAGGGTCCATTTTTTAATGCTTCATCCGCTTCATTGATTAGTTCTTCATATTCAGATGAGAATAAATCAGAATCCAGATTCTGTTTGACGTATAAAAATTGATCTAAATCTATAACTGAGAGATCCTTTTTTGCACTTTGAGGTATTTTGATCTGATCTCTTTTACCCTCTTGTACTTTGCAATTATAACATATTGAAAGGCAGAATAAAAACAACAAGTAATATGGGCTTAAAGTGTACAAACCTTGGAAGTTTATCTGATCAATTTATAAAGAACAAATACTGAAAGTGCCTGTAAATAAGAACATTTCAATAGCCTTCAAGGATATATAAAAAAGAACAAATTCCTATCCTGCACCTACCTGCTTTAAGAAGGTTATTTCAACTTACTTTCTTCAATTTTAAAAAACAATTCTTAGCGATTAATTATTAAAAATCTGCTATTTCAACTTCCTCTGCCTTACTCGCCTTATAGCCGATGCGATGGGCTTGCACCAATAACTTTTTTCCGTTGGATATGGATAGAGGTTCCAGGTAGATCATCCATTTCTTAGATTGAATTCCATCTTCGTGGATGACCTTATACCCGATTGATGCCCCTTCTGTAGAACATGTAATTTTTATCTTTCCCCCTGAGGTTTCAACATTCGGCTGAGCTGTGACAGGTTGAGTTGTTTTACCATCCCATAATTGATTGAGTAATTCCCGCTCCGGAAGATTAGGTTGATCTTTAATAGCTACAAGCCAACGATCCATTTCACTTTTTAACTCATTAAGTTTTGCTTTGTATTCAGGATTATCAGCTAAATTATTTAGCTCATGAGGGTCCGATTTACAATCAAAAAGTTCTTCAGCAGGTTTTGTTTCTCTAAACCATTGCATCTGAATACTATCCAGCTGACCTTCATCTTTCAATTTCAATAATTCTTGCATGGTTGGAATTCGTTCCCTGTATCCAAGTGGTAAATAGTAGGGTTGTTCCGGTCGATAATTTTTTATATACTTGAACTGACTATCCCTTACAGCACGGATGGCATCTGTTACTTCATCGAAACGATCTGCCGCTGCATGAATATATTTTCTTTCTTCCTTTGCCTTGTGATTTCCCAGGAATGCTTGACCCTGCATGTATGATGGAGGTTTAATCCCGACCAGAGACATAAGTGTCGGAGCAAAATCAATAAAACTAACCAATCGGTCATCTTTTGTGCCGGCCTTTAATTTCTCAGGAAACCGGATGATCATCGGCGTATTCAACCCTGAATCGTAAATCAAACGTTTCTGCCTTGGTAATGGCCCTCCATGATCTCCATAGAAAAAAACAATAGTATTCTCCAGTAAGCCATCGTCCTCTAATTGCTTTAAGACTGCCCCGAGTTGAGCATCCATTTCCCCTATATTATTGTACAACTTCCACATATCATTCCGAACTACTTCATTATCCGGTAAGTACGGAGGAATTGAAAAGTCAGTCTCTTTAGAAAGGTGCACAGGAGTTTCTTCTTCTGTCATTCTATCCGGCTTCCATGTATATGTTGTATCACCTGCTTGATAGTGACGGGTTTCAATATACCTATGACCATATGGTTCAAATAATCCGGATTCGTGGGTTTCGGTAAAATTAAAGATTGAAAAGAATGGCTGATCATCTTCTCTGTTGCGCCAGTGTGCATAAGGGCCGTTTTCGTCCCATGCTGTCTTAGGAGCTTTGAACTGATAATCTTGTTTGTAATTGTTGGTACAATAATATCCGTGTCCTCGGAGCAATTCACTAATCATTTTCACAGAGCTGGGAGGAACTGCTTCATAGGCCGGCAGACCAGTCACTTCAGTATAGGAATTGGTACGCATATGATTGGCACCTATACTGGAAGGATACATACCCGTAGCAATAGCGGCACGACTAGGTGCACAGACACCAGATGTAGAAAACAGGTTAGGAAAAATAACGCCTTCATCTGCCAATCTGCTCAAATTGGGAGTTTTAATGGTGAAATCTCCAAAAGGAGGAATATAAGGGCCCATGTCTTCAGTAACCAACCATAATATATTAGGTCGTTCCGGTAATGGATTTAATATTTCATCACTCGGATCAGTCTTACAACTATTCAGTAATACAAGAACTGAAAATGATAGAGGTAATATCAAAACCGTCAGTAATGTGCTCTTATTCTTTATTTTCATAAAGTAGAAAAACTGTTTAAATTAAATACACATAATGGCCCACTTAAGGCAATCCGTGTTCATTGAAACCTTTAGTAAACTATTTTAATTTTAAAATTTCACTTCCGGCCATTAAGTAAGCTCCAGTTCCAAAATTCTGCCAGCTATCAGCGGACGCCGGTTCAGGAAAAGCACCGATATTCTGCACCCAGCCTACTCTGCCATCATTATGCTGACAAGCCATCAATGCATTCCATGCTTTAACTACTGCAGGAGTGTACTTCCTATCTACAAAGCCATTGTTAATTCCCCAGGCCAAAGCAAAAGTGTAGAAGCCACTTCCACTTACTTCCCCATGATCATAAGATTCAGGACATAAGAGACTCGTTCGCCACAATCCATCTTTTGGCTGAATGCCCAATATCTTTTCAGCCATTTCCTTATATAGGTTTTCATAGAATGGACGATGCTTATAATCCTGAGGCATATCATCTAACAGCAGGGCTAAACCAGCAATGACCCATCCATTCCCACGGGACCAGAATATTTTCTTGCCATTGGGTTCCTTTTGATCCTTTTCAGTACCATCCCACACGAATCGCATGTCTCTTGCGAATAGTTGCTCCTCCTCATCGTACAACTGGTTATACGTTTCCATATAGAACTTATGCATGTCATCTAAGTACTTAGGCTGCTTGGTACGCTTAGCATAGAGGTTAATCACCGGAGGCGCCATAAAAAGAGCATCACACCACCACCATAATAT
>JABDLO010000277.1 GCA_013002995.1 Saprospiraceae bacterium
CAATAAGGTAGATGATATAGAAGTAAAAGCTCTTATTCCATTATTCGAATTACAAAAAGAGCGTTCTGTCCTCCCTGATCATAACCAATTCCTGATTGAGTATTTTGAAACCAAAGAGGGCTATCACCTGATGTTATACCCCTTCGAAGGAAGACTGGTGCATGAAGGGATTGCTGCTCTTGTTGCTAAGCGAATTGCGTCCATTGATCCCATGACCATCTCCCTGGCCATGAATGACTACGGTCTCGAAATCCTTTCCAATACCCCCATCGATGTAGACGCAATCATTACACCTGACCTTTTCTCTACAGTCAATCTCGCCGGAGACATACAATCAAGTATCAATTCTGTAGAAATGGCCAGGCGTAGGTTCCGGGACATTGCCAAGATATCCGGACTCATCTTCCAGGGATTTCCGGGAAAAGAAAAACGGGAACGCCACCTACAGACTTCCTCCAGCTTATTATTCGATGTCTTCAGAGAATATGAATCTGATAATATTCTTTATCTCCAGACTTATGACGAAGTGATGACCTTTCAACTGGAAGAAGCCAGGCTCAGGCAAGCACTAGATAGGATACAATCCCAGGAAATTATTGTTGTAAAACCTAACCAGGTATCCCCTTTTGCATTTCCAATTATGGTAGACAGCCTCAGTCGAGAAAGACTCAGCACAGAAAAACTGGAAGATCGCATCGAAAAGATGAAACTTGAAATCCTAAAATAGGACGTCCCTTTCCAATGTACATTTATTTTAAGACCACCAATTACTAAATGGAATCCTACTCAGCAGAAGAATGATCCCAAGAAGATAAAATATCATAAATGACTTATGCTTGGCTTTATCGGAATCTTGTTTTTTATGCCGTGACCACCCTATAGTAATCAAGGTTACGGCAATGATGTTGGTCAATGGGTGCTCGACCACCATCATTCTGTATAAGCTGTTTTTCATTACCTCACCCATTCCGGATTCAGTAAGAGCGGCCCAATAGGGGCTGGTAAATAATAAGACAATCCCTATTAGCAATTGAATATGTACCGAAATCAATGTGAATAGTGCCAATTTTCTGTCCTTGCCGGCAAATGGTTTATCACCTGTTACACCCAGAATACTGTTTATAATGGTAAGGATCAATAGTATAAGGGCTAAGTAAGCCCAGAAAGAATGAAAATGTTGAAGTCCAGTGTACACGATAGAATTTTTAGTTGATCAAATTTAGCAACAATATTACACTTGAGATAGGATTATTGTTGTGCATTCATCGTACCTTTCATTGAATGAAGTTAAGATACATAGTAATAGGGGTCCTCTTTGTCCTCGTGGTATTGGTGTTATACACATTATACAAGGCCGGAAGTTTTAAAAATATTGTGTCTCAACACGATGCAGTTGAAGTATCCTTCTACACCAATATGCCGGGTCCTGAAGACCTGGATATGAGTTACAATTCTAATGTACTTTTTATTTCAAGCACTGATAGACGTACAGGTAATACGGGAGGGATCTATGGGTTAAAAATCAATGAAAGTGATGCTGCCCCTGAAATCATTCCAATCACATATAAAGGATCATTTCACCCACACGGCATCTCTGTTTATGAGTCTGATACCAATACATTTCTTCATGTTGTAAATCACAATGAATATGGAGATTACATAGAGTTCTTTCAATACATCAATGATACCTTATTTCACATGAGGTCAATAAAATCATCCATGATGTGTTGTCCTAATGATGTACTGGCGGTCGCACCGGACCGCTGTTATGTCACCAACGATCATGGTCGTAAGACCGGATTTATGAGGACGCTGGAGGATTATCTCTCTCTTCCTTTATCTGGTATCGTTTATTATAATGGTGATGAATTCATCCCTGCCTATGATGGAATGAGTTACGCCAATGGCATCAATAGGTCCTCAGATGGAAAATACATCTATGCATCAGAAACAACAGGTCGGAAGTTTTTAACCCTTGAACAGAAGCCTGGCGGATCATTAAGTGAAGTACATTCAATCAATCTTAAATCTGGACTAGACAATATTGATGTAGATATCGATGGACATATCTGGATCGGAAGTCATCCTAAGATGTTGGATTTTGTCGGTCATGCCAAAGATTCCACCCAAATTTCCCCATCGCAGGTTTTCAAATTATCACCGGGCACATCAACTCATACCGACTATGTAATTAAAGAAGTATTCCTTGATGATGGTGCATTAATATCCGGATCCAGTGTAGCCGTCCATCATAATGAGATAGTATATGTAGGCGTTGTATTTGATCACAAAGTGATGAAGCTTGAATTGAGGTAATGTGAACATTATATCATTCTCACCCACGTCCTGATTTTCCCAAATTGGAATCTTATATACAATCGTTCATCCACCTCAGCATATTCAAGCGTGAGATGATTATTCCTTAATCTGAATCTATCCAGCCAGCCGGGTATGGATTTGAATTGAACATTTGCCGGAAGGCTCCTGTCCTTTAATGAGTCATATGGATTTCTCTTAATCAAATATTGCCTTACCTCATCCCACCTGAACTTATCCCATATTTTTTTCCTGGACCGATACATGCCTTCATATCCCATTTTAACCATCAGAAAATAAAGATCCTTATCCAGCACTGTATTTCCTTGTAAGTCTGGGTTTTTAACAAGACCATATTTCTTACGTTCATCCATGAACACATGACTTGAAACCACCTTATTCTCAACCCTTGCAAATCGATTATTGCACTGATAACAGACTTCACCCTTAGGCATAACATAATATTCATTCCCCAGAGATCCGGGAATGATGTGCTCCACCGTTTCATTATAATGAACCTGATTACATATGATACATGTCGCTGACATATATCGTAATATATCCAATTCCCCTTATATTCGATTCACTAATTGAAAGACTTATGGCACATATTTTACATGTTGATGGAATCAGCCCCATCTTCGGGAAGAATAATTTCCTGGCTCCTACAGCGACGATAACCGGCAGGGTAAAGACAGGGATAGATTGTAGCTTTTGGTTTTCTTCAGTTGTCAGAGGTGATGTAAATGACATTACCATGGGAGATCGTGTCAATGTCCAGGACAATGCCACCATTCAC
>JABDLO010000283.1 GCA_013002995.1 Saprospiraceae bacterium
CTTGGGGTTCAGAAACAGTTTGGTGGGTTGATTTTATATGGTTATTCCTCTAAAGAATTCCAATCCATTCGTAGCGCTCTTGATACTACAGGAAACTTTCCGATGTTTTACGGTACAGAAGAAGCACTACTTGTCAATCGACAGTTTTCTGATGCTACGGAAGAGGCTCCCTTGGTAATGGTCGCTGCCCAAAACAATCCCACCTATTTAAAAGCGCTTGAGGATCAATTTATGCTTCAACAAGAAATCCTAGGGATCAATCTAAGTGCTTCACTTTGTAATCATCCATTTGACGCTTCTCCATTAAATTGGCAAGGTTCTTTTAATTTTCAATCAGACGATCCACAATATTATAGCGAGCGTATCAGAAAATTGAATGCCTCAAATAAGCTTTCTATGATGAGGACTTTTGGAAAAGAGATTCTCGTATCTGTAGATAGTACTTTAAATCTTGACTCCATCTATCATTTTACAAGATCGCTTACAGCAGCAGGTCTTTCCGCTATTTTGGTTGATTCTGTTTTGGTCAATGCGCCACAGATAGAAATCCGTCCCTTCTTCAAAGACATCCTGGGATTTCAGGGAATCCTCGCAACGGAGGTAAGTAGTACAACGGGAATGAACTATGCGCTCAAAGCCGGTGTGGATCTATTTATTGTAGATCAACCGAATATTTCCGATTATAATATATCGCTTAAAAAAGCACTTGATGCCACACTACTTGATGCTGATGAATTGGAATCCTTACACAAGGTATTGCTAGCCAAGCTTTGGATGAAAGGTGATGAATTTTCTCAAGAAGAAAACCTTGCTCCCTGGCTCACAGTTACGGGTTTAAAAAGTATTGAAAAAGAATCTACCATACTTATTAATAACTATAAAAATCTTCTTCCTTTTACCCATACTTACCAGCGTGATTTCAGATTGCTTAGCTATGGGCCAAGCCCATTAGATTCAATGGAGCAAATTATGAGACTTTTTGCAAATCATAAGAGAAACTTTTATAGTACTGACCAAAATTCAGTATTAACTACGCTTAATCCTGCTAGGTATCGCTTTGCCACCATAATAATCACACTTGACGGTATCCACCTTGATCTAAATCGTGATAGTGCATTTATTCAATATGTCAATGATCTCAGTTCTACCAGAAAAGTCGCACTCGTCAACTTTGGCAATCCTTATAACCTAACTCATTTTGACTCCACTGTCACGCAACTCCAATTATTTAAAAGATCCGGCACAACAGAAAACCTAGCAGCCCATATATTGTATGGTGGTGAATTGGCTAAAGGTGAACTGCCGGTAAATCTAAATGAAAGACTAACTCGAAAAACAAAAAATGAAACACCACTTACGCGATGGAGATTTGTGAAAGCGGATGAAGTAGGGGTAGATGAGTTTGAATTAAATAAAATAGAAAATATAGTAGCTGAAGGAATCCGAAGAAGAGCATTTCCCGGTTGCCAAGTTTTTGTAGCAAAAAATGGAAATGTAATTTATAATAAAGCTTTTGGAACACACACTTATGATCGAAAAGCTAGAAAGCCTGTTCGCAAATCTGATATTTATGATATAGCCTCTCTTACAAAAGTAGCCTCTACTACTTTATCCATGATGAAATTATTTGAAAAAGGAAAATATGCTTTAAAAGATAGGCTTGATAAACATGTAAATATTGACGATAAAAAGCAAATTGGTAAAGTAAAATTACAAGAATTATTAGTGCATAAATCCGGAATCCAGGCATATATGCCTTTAGGTTTTATAATTGAACATAAAGAGAAGACAAAAACTAAACTTGGAAGATATCGTGCAGATACAATTCATCCTCAATACCCAATACAAATTGCAAACAATGTATTTTATGCTCAGCGGATGCTTGATAGTTTATGGGCGCATGTTGTCAATCTATCTGCCGACAAAAAGAAATATGTTTATAGCGATGTAAATATGTTTCTCCTTCAGAAGCTTATTGAAGAGAAAACTGGAAAGCCCCTGGATGAATATGTATTCAAGAATTTCTATCGACAACTCGGCTTGCGAAATACAGCTTATGTTCCTCTAGAAAAATTTAAACCAAATCGAATCGTACCTACTGAGCAGGATAAAAAGTGGAGAGGACAACTTCTTGATGGATATGTTCATGATCCTACAGCTGCCCTACTTGGAGGTGTTTCCGGGAATGCAGGATTATTCTCTAATGCCCATGATCTTGCGGTAATTGGACAAATGCTATTAAATGGTGGCACCTATGGTGGAAGGCGCTATTTCGATGAAGAGACTATTGATTTATTTACTTCTGCCAAATTTTCAAAGAATCGAGGGCTTGGTTTTGATAGCAATAATGATGGATCTGCAAAAGTTGGCGATTTAGCCTCGAATAAAACCTACGGTCATCTGGGATTCACAGGTACGGCTATTTGGATCGATCCAGTTGAAAACCTTGTTTATGTTTTTCTATCCAATCGTATTCACCCAAAAATGAACAATACCAAACTCATTAAATACCGGTATCGACAGCGTATTCATGATACTATCTATAAAGCAATACAAAAAGGAAGAGAAGGAATAGAGCGAATTTCTGTGGACCAGGTGTTGGCGAAGGTTACCAAGAATTGATTGGTGTCCTTCGACTTCGCTCAGGATAAAATTGGTGATTGGTGATTGGTGATTGGTGATTGGTGATTGG
>JABDLO010000320.1 GCA_013002995.1 Saprospiraceae bacterium
CATCCGGAATCAGAAGCATACTAGACAAGGTGAAAAACGGGAAAATATCTGTTTCTGAGACGGATTCTGTCGAAGTAACCGACTTCAGTGATTATGAAGGCTATTATAGCAGCCAACCCTGGTGGGGAGAATCTTATGTATCCACATGGGAAGATAAATTGGTGATACTAAGCCTACCAACAGATAACCCTGGAAACTCAATGACTTTTTTCAAGTACATTGAAGGAGACACCTTCAGGAGAATCAGAAAAGATGATGAGCTCGGTGAAGCAATGATCTTCCATCGAGATGAGAATGGAAAAGTTGTAAAAGTATCCAGCCATGGCAATTATTCGATGAAAATGGATTGATTTTGAATCAATTTTACCAATCTATGAATAATAATCGCTATTACTTCTTAGCATTTTGTTCTTAACTTTAATGGTAATAAATCCAAGTAGGTATGCCCATATTTATGGATCGACACGACGTACCCGGAATATCATTGGGAGATGCTGCCCAGGCTCATCTCCAGGATATTTCATTTCAAAAACAATTTGATTGTGAATGCCTTACATATTGGGTGGATGAACAACGCGGCAATGCATTCTGTCTTATTAAGGCACCAAATATTGATGCTGTTAAAGAATTACACAACCAATCACATGGGTTGATTCCACATGCCATCATTGAAGTTGACAGCGATGTGGTGAATGCTTTTCTAGGTAGGATACAAGATCCTGAGCCATTTACTTACGAGGCAGGAACAGAGTTATCTATTTTCAATGATCCTGCATTCAGGACCATTTTGGTCATGAAACCAAGTGATGATTTAATCATAAATTCCTTCAAATATTTGAATAGTGATAGATCTGATAATGAGCAATTTTATTCACGTTGCCACAATTTGATCAATCAATTCAAAGGTAGAATTGTAGAAGATTGTGATGGTATCATCGCCTCATTTGCATCTGTAACCAATGCTTTAGAATGCAGCATCCTGATGATAAGAAAATTTAATAGTGATTCTGATTATCGGCATAATGGACAGGGAATTTCAATTGGAATACATGCAGGAGTTCCGGTAGGAAAACATAAGTGTATTTTTGGTGATGCCTTGCAAATGGCCAAAAACTTGTGTTTTATAGCTTCTGAAAATTCAATCTATGCCACCTCAATAATAAAAGAATTGTATAAGGGGTCATTTGAGAAAGAACTCTCCTCATCATCCGACATCATAATTTTAAGCAATGATAATGAAGAATTCTTGAGCTCATTAATGGATACGCTGGCCCAATATTTTCATGATGAAACCTTCGGTCGGGATAATTGGTCGGAAAAAATTGGTGTTTCAAAATCAAAACTCTACCGTAAAATAAAGTTGTTAACCGATAAAACACCCAATGAATTATTAAAGGAATATCGGTTACAAAGTGCCCTGAAATCAATGCTTCATAGGAAGACATATGTTAGTCAGGCTGCTTTCGATGCAGGGTTTCAAAGTCCTTCTTATTTCACTAAATGCTTCAAAAAACGATATGGACTTCTCCCTAATAGCCTGGTCAAAAATGTTTCTTAAAATTTAATTTACAATTATTGATCATTGAATCAGAATTACAAATGATTGAATGAATTCTACTATTCATAAGACTACACATCACATATCTTAGGGTCATTATTAATCATCAAATGAATGTAAAATGAAAAACAGATTAATTGTACTGTTAACCTTACTAGGGTTTTCATCACTATCGCTTTCGTCACAATCCATGGCCAATAAAAAAACCTACAAAAAATCCCAACTCAATACATACCTGATAGAAAGAAATATTCCTGAAGCCGGAAAGCTTTCTAAAGACCAATTGCAAGGAATCTCTGAAAAATCATGTAATGTATTGAAAACCATGGGTTCCGGAATTGAATGGATCCATAGCTACGTAGCAGAAAATAAAGTGTACTGCATCTATAAGGCTGAAAACGAGGAGCTCATCCTCAGACACGCAAAAGAAGGCGGATTTCCAGCTGATAAAATTACTATTGTATCCAATGTAATTGATCCAGGTACCGCTAAAGAAAAATAAAGTTACTCAATTACCTTGCTAGCTGTTTCTGTAGCTGCCACATTGAAAAAACCCAATACTCTTTCTCCAGTCGACTGTTGAATTACATTCCCTCTGGTATTGGCTACCGGTAAGGCAAATATCCCATTATCACCATTGATCATCTGTTCCTGAGCTATGGTCCAGAAACGGAATGCATCGTTGGTAATGGAGTGTAATTCTACATAGATACTATCTCCCGGTATATATGGAGGTGGAATGTTGTCGATATCATCAATATCATCCGGGAATGGATTAATACCCCTCCTAATTGGAAAAATAAAAGGTACTCCATCTAATTCATTCCCGGAATCAAATGTAGCATCCCAGATCACTAAAATCTCCAAAGGTTTATTGAGTAGCGTATCGTTCTTCCACGTCCTTACCCAGTATGTATCTCCCGAACCAAGGAAATCCGTAGCATTTAATTCTGCATAGATACCTTCAGGAATTCCCAAAGACTCTTCCTCAAATACCTGAGAGATAGAATCAATCCTGGGGACCCTTTTCATTTCTGATTGGGCTTTATATACTTCATTACCAATGGTAATTTCAAGTTCGTAAGTATCTCCCACAACTCCAATCTCATCCGTGGTTTGAGGAGTCCATGTATAATCTCCCGGTGCAGTCTCCGTAAATTCTATTGACCGCTCACCATTTATCGTAAGATTAACTTCTGCCCCCTGAACTGCTCCTGCAAAATTAGAATCAAAATAATCCTGAGACTGTGTAAGTCTGACTTTTTGCTCCCTATCGAGATTATCCAGCCATGCATCAACAACCAATTGTGACTCCTCAAAACCACTTTCTACTTCTATGACATCTTCACAGGAGGAGAAAAATACAACAACTGAAAATATGTATATAAATCTTCTGATCATGATCTTAAAATTTAAAGTTGTAAGAAATAGAAGGAATGAAATTACCTACCACTGAAAGTCTTACCGCTTCAGTATTTATAGGATTTCCAACAGGGACCCTGTCGGTATCTTGCCTGAAGAAAATGGTGAATGGATTCCTCCTGGAATAAACGTTATAGACACCAATGACCCATTGCCCCTTCCATCGTTTTTTGCTATCAGGTTTTGGATCAATGGTTATTGAAAGATCTAGTCGGTGATAATCCGGGATTCTTACATTGTTCCTTTCATTGGCATCACTATTAGGAACAACATACCCTTGTTGCTCGAATCTGGTTGTCACGAATGTCGTTGGTGTACCGGTATTGTAGACAAAATTGGCACTCAGTGTGACCCGCTTACTCAATTCATAAAAAGCAGTCATACTCAGGTTGTGAGTCTGGTCAAATCTCGACGGATACCACTCATCGTTATTGATGCCCATCACCTGCCTTTCACTTTTTGCCAAAGTATATGAAACCCAGCCTGAGAACCTTCCTGAATTCTTCTTTAACATCAATTCAGTTCCATATGCCCGTCCTACTCCTTCAAGTATCTGACCCTCTAAGAAATTATTTAGAATAAGGTCAGCACCATCGATGTAATCGATCAGGTTATCCATCTTCTTATAATAAAGCTCACCGGAAAACTCAATAGAATTGTTCTTGAAGTTTCGGAAATACCCCACTGCAACCTGGTCTGCCATCTGGGGCAATATATTATTGGTTGAAGGAGTCCAGATATCAACAGGTGTGGAAGCCGTAGTATTAGACAACAGATGGATGTATTGGGCTGTTCGATTATAACTCGCCTTCACCGAACTGTTGTCATTTAGCTGATACTTAATAGAAAGTCTGGGCTCCAGGTTGGTAAAACTCGAAATGGTTTCCCACTTATCAAAAAATGAAGCATCCTCTAACGGTCTTGGCAACCCTAATTCAGCATCTCCATAAGTATATGCAAATCGATCTCCTAAATACCTGAAGTGTGACAATCTCAATCCATAATTTACCTCCAGTCGCTCTTCAATCTCTATTTCATTTTCAATAAAAAGGTTTGACTCCAGGGCAAATTGCTTATCCTGGCTGATGTCAGTCTTTATGCTATTGGTAATGGCAACTGCATTGGCGGGTTGAAATTCATAAAAGATGGATTGTCCACCGAATCTCAGGACATTGGATGGGCTTAGAAAGTATGAAAACTCTGGCTTTACACTGTAGTTGATGATCTTAGCATCCCAATCAAATCGGTCGATATCATCATTACCAAAATTGATTTTATAATCGTAATTACTGTAGTAGAAAGTAAGATTGGCAAACAATTTTTCATTGAATAAATGGTTCCATCTTACCGTAGCTGTGGAATTACCCCAATTAAATCCGGCATTGTCTGCCAATGCAAAATTGTCCCTTCCAAAATATCCTGATAAGAATACCTGATCGTTATCACCTACTCTATAATTGGCCTTCATGGTCAGGTCATAAAAGTTCAAAGAGAAGTCGCTATTGGTATCATCCAGGAACGGCTTGGCCAGTACATCAATGTATGATCTCCTTGCAGCTACGATAAATGAGGCTTTATCCTTAATGATGGGTGCTTCAATAGCGAGCCTTGAGAATATGGTTCCAATTCCACCGTTCATCTCGAATTTCCTGTTGTTTCCCTCTTTCATTCTCACATCCAGGATAGATGAAAGTCGACCACCATACCTGGCGGGAATCCCCCCTTTGTAAAGTTTAACATCCTTTACAGCATCAGGATTAAATACTGAGAAAAATCCAAAAAGGTGAGATGAGTTATATACAGGAGCTTCATCAAGTAAAACCAGGTTTTGATCAATACTTCCTCCCCTTACATTAAATCCTGCTGCTCCTTCTCCCACAGAAGTAACACCGGGAAGCAATTGAATGCTTCTTAGAATTTCTGTTTCTCCAAGTAAGGTAGGCAGCTTCTGGATGGTTTTAATGTCAAGCTTATTGACACTCATTTGCACCTCTCTCACATTCCGATCGACCTCTTCACCTACAACTACAACCTCCTCCAGGATTTCTGAAGATTCTGCAAGATCAATATCTATTTTCAAGTTTTGATCCAGAACAATTTTTTGTGAAAACTCATTGAAACCAAGGTAGCTACCGATTAAGGTGTATTCTCCTTCTGGTACAGTGAGGGAATAAAATCCATAGGCATTGGTTACCGTTCCCTTATTTATCTCAGAAAGAAACACATTAGCACCAATCAAAGTCTCTCCACTGCTATCATCATTTACATACCCACTTATGGTATAGTTCTGACCGATGAGCATATTCACTGTAAGCATAAATGCTAATAGTAAGTATTTCCGCATAGAATTAATTTCAATGATTTAAAATGTGGTTATGCTGTATAACGATGCATTATTAACAAAGTAACAGGCAGAAGGATTAAAAATTTGTTAACCAATTTAAACGAATATGTTGTGACAACTTTAGCAACAACTTGATTTAGAATTTATCTTTTGTTCATTTTTGTAAACACAAAAGTTAAAGTCTTTCATATTTAATATATACATATATTATTCTCCTATATTTGATGGCGACAAAACAATTCACATTTAAACAAATCAACTATGGAAAACGCATTACCATTAATAGTACAATTAATAAGTGGAGCTTTGGGCGGCAATGGTGCAGCCAAGTTATTTAAGAACCTTGATCTGGGTATGGTAGGAAACTCAATAGCCGGTATACTGGGAGGTGGACTTGGTGGTCAGGTCCTTGGCATGCTGGGTATGGATTTAGGAGGAGGCGGGATGGACATCGGAAGCATCATCGGTAGCATTGCCGGAGGAGGTGTAGGTGGTGGAATCCTTATGGCCATCGTAGGAGCCGTTAAAAACATGATGAATAAAAAGGCTTAAGAATTTAACCGATAATTGAATTAAATGGGCGGATCTATATAATGAGGTTCCGCCCTTTTATAATTTTAGTTTTTAAATATCTAGCCATTATTGATAACAATGTATTCTGATGGAGAAATGAGTCCTTTCAAGGTTTTATCATAAGCTTCTATGGGATCCATCATTTCCTGAAGTTTCATCCACTCCTTCGCTTTTCTTAGAAAAGGCATCAATGCTTTATTTAATCTCATTTTAAATTCTTTCCCTCCCCATTTTTTTTGTTTCTGAACGGCATGATCAGGCGCAAAAAACAACTCTGACTTAAATGGCAATGGAACATCAGTAGCCGATTGATCCCAGTGAGAAAGGCCCACATTTATGCTCTTTGATAATGAAGACAATAATTGCCTTTGCAATCCACCAAGCAACATCCTATTTCCAGCGAAATCTACAATCACTGAACCTTCAGATTTAATTGACTCGATGTCATCATAAGAGCTTATGTGGTTGTAAAGGCCGGTAGATCTACAGAATTCCTCATTCCTCTCAGATGTAAGACCATGAATATTGACTTCGAGTCCCATTTGTAAAAGCATGGCTGCGAATGCCAATGCCGTCTTACTGGAAGCAGAGGTGATGAAAACATCCCTTGACCCAAAACAATTATTCTCTTTAAAGTAATACGATAGTAAAAATGAAGTAGCAAACAATGGTTGAAATACCATGTAAATATCTTCAATATCAGATGGAACAATTAGAGTATCAACCTTCTCATAATAATTATAAACCGGTGGTAACTCTTGTCGATGAAGCATGCCATCCACCAGTCCATATTGATTCACTCTCACAGGTCTTATGATCAGGCCATCAGCCATAGGGAAATATCCATAAAAACGATCCCCTGAATTTACTTCATCACATTTAGATTCTTGCACGTAAGCATAACCCCACACAGGCAGGACGCCACCATTTTCATTTGGAAAAAAATTCCAATATCTAAATCGCTTTCCGAGTACTGCATAAGTAATATTATTGGCAGTTAAGGAAGCTTTTTCCAATTTAAACAAAACCTCACCCTCTTCTACCTTTCTACTGCTTTCCTCAACATTCTTAATGGATGTAATATCGGACTTATCAATTATATATGTATTCATATCAGAATCGGTAAGCTGCTTTTCTCAACGAAGGAACATCATTAATCGGTTGAGGAGGGTTGAGATATCCTGCCAGAAATTGATAGATCTTCACCCTTACTTCCTGGGCCTTCTTAGTATCTATCCGGTCAAATGTATGCCCACCCGGGACATCCTCATAAATCTCATACTCAAATTTCTTACCCTCTGCTTTCAATGACTTAATCAAGTGCTCTACTTCGAATACATTCACATCCCCATCATTGGTATTGGTATGGATCAACAAAGGTGTCTCCAATTTATGAGCTTGCCACGCCGGAGATCTGCGTCGATACTCCTCTACATCCTGGGCAGCTGTCTTACCGATGTGGTAGTCCGCAGAATAAAGATCCCTGTAACCCTGTGATTTATATCCCATCCTTGCTATGAGATCACTGACCGGCACTCCTGCATATGCTACTTTATAATCTTTCGGATGATTGAAAATATTATGCAAGGTGATCAATCCTCCATGGCTCCAACCGAAGATGCCAATCCTTTCCTTATCCACGATGTCATAATTCTCCACCATATAATTGCGAGAAGCATAAACGTCTTCAGTTTCTAGTCCACCATAATCAATATTTTCATAGAACCTACGGCCATAACCTGTACTGCCCCGATATTCCGCAGCAACAACGATGTATTCCTGAGCCATCAACTCTCTTATAATGTGGGCGTAAAAGGTATTGAAATTGCTGTGCACTCCTCCGTGAGGAAGTACAAGCAGCGGATACTTTTTAGCCGGATCAATTGTTTTAGGTATGAAAACATAAGTCTGGAATCTCAAAGGGTTTCCATAGCCTTGTCTTGTTTTATTCTTTTCTACACGATCAGGCAACGGAGGCCCTGTGAGATATACCTTATCAATATATGCTACGTCTCCGACCTTATTGTACCAGAGGACATCATCCATTTGTTTCTGCATGGATTGGAAGGTATGCCTGAGATTTGAGATTTGCCTTTGGAGTGCTTCCAGATCACTATTCTCATTGTCTTGTGATTGCCCGCTCAAGGCAAATGTCAAGGCCATAAGTATCGTCAATATTGCTTTCATCTAATGAGGTGTTTTATTCTGCTTTAAAATAGAAAAAGATCAATGATTAATGAATTCAACTGCCTATTATTCATATTATTCATAGTAACTATTATCTTACGTTCCTTCACTTAAGCAACACTAACGAAATGAAAAAAAGCAGGCGCTCATTTATTAAGAAAGCAGCTGTAGGAGCTGGCATCATCAGCACTACCAGTGCATGGGGAAAAGAAAGTAATTTTTACATATCCAAGATGAAAAGAGAAAAATACTCATGGAATGACCAGATACAGATTGCTGTTATGGGTGCGGGCGGAATGGGTGTTGCAGATACCAACACTGCACTTCAGATACCGGGAGTAAAACTGGTGGCAGCTTGTGACTTATACCAGGGAAGGCTTGATGAAGCAAAAGAAAGGTGGGGAAAAGACATTTACACCACAATGGATTACAAAGAAATCCTCAATAGATCTGATGTAGATGCGGTTATTATAGCAACTCCGGATCACTGGCACAAACAGATATCCGTTGATGCTCT
>JABDLO010000323.1 GCA_013002995.1 Saprospiraceae bacterium
CATCTGGATAGAGTCCAACGGATGTATTTTCGGGATCGAAATCATCCTTCAATTATAATTTGGTCCCTGGGCAATGAGGCAGGTCACGGTGAAGTATTCAATCAATGCTATCAATGGATCAAATCGATAGATGATTCCAGACCAGTTCAATATGAACCTGCGGGGCAGGAAGCTTATACCGATATTTTTTGCCCAATGTATCCTAGGATTGAAAAGCTGGAGAATTATGCACAAAGTAACCCTGACAGGCCTGCCATCATGATTGAATATTGTCACGCTATGGGGAACAGTGTAGGAAACTTACAAGACTACTGGGATGCCATCGAGCAATATCCCAGTTTGCAGGGAGGATTTATCTGGGATTGGGTAGATCAATCATTGCAATATGAAAATGAAAAGGGAATCAAATACCTGGCTTATGGCCATGACTATCATCCAGATCTTCCTACAGATGGGAATTTTCTTAATAATGGATTGGTAGACCCATTCAGGAATCCTCACCCACATATTTATGAAGTGAAAAAAGTATATGAACCAATGCATTTTTCTCTTGTAGATGATTCGGATTATACCATTGAAGTGACCAATAAGAATTTCTTTAAATCTCTTACTGACATAAAATATGTTGTTGAATTAAAGGAGAATGGGCTTGTAGTTGAGATCATCTATCTGCCAGGTATTGATGTCGGACCTCAAAAATCAGGAAACATAAATCCTGACTTGAGTAAAAGTAGTTTATTGCCAGGAAAGGAGTATTTCCTAACAATAAAGGCAGTTCAAACTACTGATAAATTAGGCCTTCCTACAGGCCACGTCATTGCCTGGGATCAATTCTTAATCCAAGCTCCAATGAAAGACATCGACGATGAAGAAACGAACAATGAAAATGACATTATTATAAATCTTGATGATAATGGTTACAACTTGAATGGAGAAGGCTTTTATGTTGTGATTGATACGGCATCAGGATTATTAAAAGAATATGTTTCTGGAGATAACGTGCTTTTGAAGGAGGGCCCTATACCCAATTTTTGGCGACCACCTACAGATAATGACCTGGGTAATGGAATGCATCAATGGGCATCCATTTGGAAGACTGTAAGTAAATCTTCTCGTCCGGTACTTGAAAATGTACATCTAAATGATAGTGGTTCTGCCACTGTATCAACGAGATATGATTTTCCTGATTCAATGAAAATTAAACTCATAGTTGAAACGACGGTAAATAAAGACGGTTCTATGGATTTTCAGTATCATTTTAAAACCGAAAATTCCTCTCTTCCCAATATTCCAAGGATTGGAATGACAATGAAGTTAGATGAAGAATATCAATTTATGCAGTGGTATGGCCGTGGGCCACATGAAACTTATTGGGATCGGAAATCATCCGGCGAGATTGGAATATGGAAAGGAACAGTCTGGGACCAGATGCATGTTTATTCACGACCTCAAGAAACAGGTAATAAAACAGATGTTAGATGGTTGTCTCTTACCAATCATGAAGATATTGGATGGAAGGTTGTTCAATCAATAAGACCATTATCTGTTAGTGCCTGGCAGCTTTCTTCTGAAGATTTAGATTTTTTGGAAGGGGCACAAGGTGTTGAGTCTGCTTCTGGGTTGGTGCCTATAACATCTAAGCATGGTGCTGAATTGATGAGGAGAGATTTTATTACCTGGAATATTGATTTGAGGCAGATGGGAGTGGGAGGGGATACTTCCTGGGGAAGACTGGTCCACGAAGAATATACTTTACCAGCGGGAGAATATAGGTATTCCTTCAAATTGATTCCTGTGGGTATTGAAAAATTTTGACAAATAGAATCTGTAAAATGAATATACTATGATTAGGTTTTTAGCAAAAATTAGAAACTCCTTGATTCCTAAAACCGGGTTAAGAAAATATACAGTTTATGCTGTTGGTGAAATCCTTCTGGTCATGATTGGGATATTACTGGCTCTTCAAGCCAATAATTGGAATGAGAATAGAAAAGAAAGGGATCTTGAACTTCAGATATTACATGAGATGAAACTCGGACTTGAAAAAGATGTAAGCGATATAGATTATAACATTGATGCACACGAGAGGATCCTTAACAGCCAAATGATCATTATAGATTGGATGAATAATGATAGACCTTACCACGATAGCCTAGGTAATCATTTCTCCATTTCTAATAATTCCACTGTTTTTGTTTCCAATGAAGGTCCTTACGCTACCTTGAAGCAGCTGGGGATAAGGATGGTACAAAATGATAGTTTACGGTTAATGATTCAAGAGGTTTATGATTTAGATTTTGATTATTACAAGGATCACATTGTGATGTACAATGATTTGGTATTCAATTCCTGGAAGGTTGTTAATGCTCCTTACTTTGAAGCCACGAAATTCAAATTCAGTAATCCGAAGAATACAATGCCTCCACTCAACCCTAAGGAGTTAAAGAGCGATAATAATTATACATATACTGTAAAGACAATGGCAGAGTTCAATGACTTTTACATTAGAAAGATAATGAGGAGGGCTTTTAATCAAGGCAACCTCTTAATAGAAATGATTGATGAAGAACTGGATGATCGTGGATACTATGATTAAACAACTATTTAATGGTATCTACAGTTTATTTACTGAATATTCAATATAAAAAAATGGAATTACATTGAGTAAAACCGGACACGCAGATCTTCCCTTACATTATGGACGAGTTCCCAAGTGGCTTGCAAGCCGCATGGCTCTGCTTGGCGGAGCTATAACTGAATCCATACTTATTGAATATGGAAGAAATGAGTTTCTGAAGAGGATGAGCGATCCATTCTGGTTTCAATCGCTTGGAGCAGTCCTGGGCATGGATTGGCATTCTTCCGGCATTACTACTTCTGTGATGGGAGCATTGAGGAAGGCCATCAATCCTCACTCAAAAGAATGGGGCTTGTATGTATGTGGCGGTAGAGGTAGATATTCTAGAAATACTCCCAGTGAATTATTGAAGGTTGCTGATCAGACCGGGTTGGATGGTAATACACTGGTGAGGAATAGTAGATTAAGTGCCAAGATTGATAATACAACTATTCAGGATGGATTTCAGATCTATTTACATAACTTTTTAGTCACTGAGGATGGGGAATGGGCTGTCGTCCAGCAAGGAATGAATGGTCAATCTGGAATGGCACGCAGGTATCACTGGCATTCTGCAGAAATGGATTCTTTTATTTCTGATCCTCATGCTTCAGTCTGTGGAACCAATCAGGGATTGATTCTTAATCTTGTTCATCAAGATGCAGCTCCTACACAAAAAGGTGTTCTGTCAATATCAAAAGAAAATCCTGATCGTATGATCCAGGAGATTAAAAAAATCACGTTGCCTTCTCATCATCAGGTACTTGCAAAGGATGTAAACCTAAGACGACTAGGGGCAGTAATTGCCCTGGCTCATGATTCGGATATCAAGGACTTTGAGTCATTATTGTTGACCAAAGGGCTTGGCCCCAGAACGCTTCAATCCATGGTCCTGGTAAGTGAAGTCATTCATGGTACTCCTTCAAGATTTGAAGATCCAGCTAGATTTTCATTTGCACATGGAGGAAAAGATGGCCATCCTTTTCCCGTTCCTATAAAAGTGTATGACGAGACCATTCAATTCTTACACAAATCTGTGGAGCAGGCTAAGATAGGGCATACCGATAAGCAGAAAGCGTTTAAGAAACTTCACAAGATGTCTCAGTCATTGGAAAAAGAATTTGCTCCTGATGAAAAGAAATTTGATCAATGGATAGAAAAAGAAAGGAGGGACTCTCATAAGTTTGGAGGACGCACTGTATTCGATAAAAATATAAAAAGAAAGTTAGACAACGATAATCAATTAAAGCTATTCTGAGTTAAATGAAATGTGTTCTGTTATCATCACTTATTGTAATTCTCAAGGGTTAAAGTTTTCTTAGATTAGAATAAAAAATAAGCCAGGTTTACCTCAGGTTGTATTTATAAATAAAAACTAGGCATTTTAGAATAACCTGGCTTACATAATAACTCATACATTAAGTAAAAGTAGGCTGGGTAGCTTGATTGAAAATAAATCAATCTCATTAACCATTAAAGTGTAAAGAGTCTCATAGATAGTGTGAATCAATTCTTGTATTAATTCTCATATTCGCAATCGCATTAAAAATGTAAATCTTACCATATTCGCAATCGCGGCACAAATGTAAATTTTATCCATAGTCGAAATTTCTCGAAACTCATCAGTTTATGTAGTCTAACATAAATATAAAATCTTCATTCTCTTCGTATTATAAATAATAAATTATGTAATCAAAAGATTGATAGTATAATAAAGTTGTTTAATATATTGGTATACGCATAATTTGACATATTTTTAAGTATAAATTAATATGATCAAACCCTAATTATTTATTAAAAATATAAGCTTATTCATAGTTTGATGCCATTGAAGACCAATAATATTCAATAAGAATGAATGGTAGCTAAATAGATAAATAATCGATAAATAATTATCTCTAGACCAAATTGGATAATTAGATATATGTATTTTAATATATTGTAAGAAATACAAAGAAAAAAACCAGGAATCCAGTAGATGCGTATTGCAGTGCAATAGGGTAACCATCTCTGGATCCTGGATATTAGAGAATTATTCTCTCAAATTCGAAGTGCATTGTTAACTATAAGTTACTCTTGAGTATTAACAATAGTTCGAATAAGAATTATTTACTTAAAATAATACAGCAATTTTCATTAAATGTGCATTTCATTACAAAAATATCTGTCTTAAAATTCTCATATCGAGTGAAATTGATCAATTTTCGTTATTTGACATAAATATAAAATGAGTCGGCTTATAGGGTTTTACTTTTACGTGGGGCGTAATTACAATAAAATCAGTATCTTATATATTATTTTGTCAGATAAAATGAATTTATTTGACATATTTAGTAAATCTCAAATACTTAAGGCAAACTAATGATTTCACCAAAAGAAGAAATTGTACAACTAGTATTATCCCTCGATACTAAGGAAAAGAGATATTTCAAAAGATC
>JABDLO010000326.1 GCA_013002995.1 Saprospiraceae bacterium
CTTAAGTAATTACCATACAGGAATGCATACAAGAATAGGTAGGCCTGTAGAGCATCTTGCTCACGGTTATACCAAGCAACTGGCATCACCTATATATGCAACTGCGGTGGGATTATTGAAAACCTCCATAGAAAACATGGATCGAACTTATGTAGAAATGGAAGAAGTTGAAGAAGCAGAAACTGCAATACACCAGGATCCGGTGAGAGAAAGCAGTGAAGGTAAATGGTACAATAAGATATATGCCATCACAAGAGATTTCTTCGACCCAAAACCAGACTCAGATTTTTAACCATTATTCATTGACTCAATTTTAAAAATTCATATACCATGTTATTCGATATACCTAATAGTGAAAACTCCATCATAAAAGTCATCGGTGTAGGAGGCGGCGGAGGAAATGCTGTGGCCCACATGTTCCGTCAGGGAATTCAAGGTGTTGACTTTGCTGTTTGCAATACAGACAATCAAGCCATGGAAAACAATCCTGTGTCCTTTAAGATTCAATTAGGACCACTATTGACAGAAGGGAGAGGAGCAGGTACCAAACCAGAAGTCGGTAAGGAAGCTTGCATAGAATCTATTGATGACGTAAGAAAGTTCATAGATGATGGCACTAAAATGCTTTTCATTACTGCAGGAATGGGAGGTGGAACAGGAACCGGAGCAGCTCCAATAATTGCTAAAGCTGCCAAGGAAGCAGGGCTTTTAACTGTTGGAGTAGTTACAATTCCATTTAAGTTCGAAGGCTTAAAACGACAACGTCAAGCCTTAGAAGGATTGGAACAATTAAAATCCAATGTAGATGCAATCCTTGTTATCTCCAATGATAAAATGAGGGAGATTCATGGAAATCTTGCTATCTCTGAAGCATTTGCACAGGCAGATGAAATACTCACTACCGCTGTTAAGGGCATTGCTGAAATAATTACTGTTCCAGGATATGTCAATGTAGACTTCGAAGATGTCAACACTGTTATGAGAAGAAGTGGAGTGGCGATTATGGGTAATTCTACAGCTGAAGGAGAGGATCGAGCCAGGAAAGCCATAAGCATGGCTCTTAATTCTCCATTGTTGGAGGATAATGATATCAGAGGTGCTCGTCACATCCTATTAAATATAACTTCTGGAAGTAAGGAAGTTACTATGGATGAGATCGGAGAGATCACAGATTATGTTCAGGAAGAGGCAGGATATGGAACTGACCTTGTATGGGGTAATTGCAGAGATGAAGCTTTGGGAGAGAAAATAAGCATTACTCTTATTGCTACAGGATTTGGAGAAGGAAGTAGTAGAAGGAATCAACCTACAGTGGAAGAAAAAATTATCGTTTCTCTTGATGATGATGAAATGTCTATAAAGCGTGATCAAGTAATCTCTTCAGGTGTTTCTGAGGGTGAAAAGACTATGATGATTGACTTTGATACTGATGATGTGAAGAAGACTATTGAGACACTGGGAATAAAGCAAACGACTGCATTTGATCTGGATGATATTGAAGAGGCCAGACCTTCTCAGCAATCCAGGCAATCAGAGCACAACCCAGTTAATAGAAATACAGAAATGGAAGCAGCCAGAAGAGAGTACCTGAGAAATCAGGCTACAAAGCCCTTGGATAATCCACAGATTATTTCTGAAATGGAAAACGTGCCTGCTTATAAAAGAAGAAAGGTCGCACTAGAGAATAATAAAGATAATCAACAGGATGGTGTCTCAGGATATAAGGTGTCCGTTGACGATGATGCTCCCATCATCAGCAGCAACAATTCATTCTTACATGACAACATCGACTAAAGATTATTTCGTCTTTTTATAATCTTATCTTTTCATGAGATTGGTTTATTGAATCCCGGGCTCCCCGCCCGGGTTTTTTTATTTAATCATCTCTTAAAACCAATGTACTTGCCATCATGTCATGAAGAGCTTGCTTCCTCTCAGTAAATCCTGCCATAAAATAACCTATCATAAAAATCATCCCTGAAATAATCTTTCCAAAATACCTTCCCGTAGCTCTTGCAAATGTAATTTTGTCTCCCTCAAAGTCTGTAACTCTTATTCTCACAGCTCGCTTTCCTAACGTTGCCTGAGCATCAGAACTCTCTTGCAATGCAAAATATAACCATGACCCGACAACACTTATTAGCATTAGGATGCTAAATGAACTAAACATTGCAGCGACAGCTTCAGGATTCGGTTCTCCTGTTTCCAGCATTTCTGATCCCATCATTCCGGAGAATGCAGATATCCCAAATATTGCAAAGAGTATATAAAGTGCGATATTAAGAATGATTCCATCAATAAGGTAGGCTGCTACTCGTAACCAGAAACCGGCATATTCTACTTCGTCATAATATTGTTCCTCCATTATATAGTTATTTTCAATTAAACATAATTTACCATTATCATTCCTAATGTAAGAAGAATGTAGTTTAAAATAAATATTTGGATGTAATTTGTTTAGCCTAGGATTAGGGACTTATTTATAAAAAGAGTGGCAACTCCTGAGAAGAGTTGCCAATCATAACCTTAATGAATTAGACGAAAACTGAGAATACTATAAAAGTATTATATGGCATAAATTTATATGTATAAACTCAAAAAAACAAATATTATAGAATATTATATATCAAAATTTATTTAATGGGATAAGGCTTGATCTTCAATGCTGTATTCTAACATTCTCATTATGTGGTGATTGTATTTCCTTAATTCAAGTGTGAGTCAAATTGAAATAAATTTGAAGAATTTACGATAAAAAAAAATGCATGTCACTGAATTGACATGCATTTTCTTTTTTCTCACCTAATTTTTATTCGGGTCCGGTGGAGAGTCCATAGGTTTGGAGGTTCCTTTATTTGGATCCGGTGGAGAATCCATCGGTTTGGAAGTTCCCTTGTTGGGGTCTGGTGGAGAATCCATAGGTTTGGAAGTCCCCTTGTTGGGATCTGGTGGAGAATCCATCGGTTTGGAAGTTCCCTTGTTAGGGTCCGGTGGAGAATCCATAGGTTTAGAAGTTCCCTTGTTGGGGTCCGGCGGAGAATCCATAGGTTTGGAAGTTCCGTTGTTGGGGTCCGGCGGAGAATCCATAGGTTTGGAAGTTCC
>JABDLO010000343.1 GCA_013002995.1 Saprospiraceae bacterium
TAGCTTTTTTTGGAGGCTCTCTTGTAGGGGGTGATGTGAGAGACTGGAAGAAATTAGTTCCTTCATTAATATGGCTTCCACTTCGGTGAAGTATAGATTCTTATCTTCTTCATCTTGTGATTGATGAATAAAGTATTGATTGTGCCAGTCCTTATCAACTATAAATCCAAGCTCATCCAGAAGTTTGATGTACCTGTATACCGTACGTGAGGTAGTTTCGAGCTCACCAGCGAGCATATCAATGTTTCTGGGCCTACTTTTCAATAGTCCAATTAGCTTAAATACTCTAAGGATCTTAGCTTGTTCAAGCATCACCAAATGATGTAAGCTCAGTTATCCTGAAGATTATTGGAATTGCAATCATATGTCATGGTAAATGTTGTTCCTTCTTGTAGCTTACTCTTTAAGCTGATATCTCCATGCATGGCCTCTACCTGAGCTTTTACAAGGTAAAGGCCCACACCTTTACCGGGATGATTATAATTAAATCTTTGATATAACTTGAAGATCTTATCACCTGCATATTTCATTTCAATACCTAATCCATTGTCCTCAACTTCCAAAATGATCTGTCCGTTATCGGTATGTCCACGGATTTCAATGACCGGTTGCCTTTCCTCAGAAGAAAATTTTATGGCATTACTTAGAAGGTTATAGAATATACTTTGGAAGTAGGCTTTGTATCCTTTAATTTCTAAACCCGGTTCAATACTCTTCTTGATTGACACATTCCTTTCTACAATATCATCATTTAGAATTGATAATGCCTTATTCAATTCATTCACAATTGTAATTTGCTCGAAACCGGATTTATGTCCTCTTTGTATATCCAGAATGGTCTGTAGATCGCGTAGGACCTGGTCAAGGTCATAAATACTTTCACGCACTCTCATCATTGTTTCATCTACTTCAGCATTTACAGTAGAATGTTTTAATAGGTCCGCCAGCCCTTTTATTCTGGCTACTGGTCCTCTGATATTATGAGCCAGAATCCCGGTAAATTGATCCAGTTTAATATTTTTGTTTAAGAGGTCCTCATTTGCCTTACTGAGCTCCACGGTTCTTTCTTCAACCATTTTAGAAAGTTTACTGGATTGTTTTTCAAGCTTTCCTTTTTGAACTTCCAGTTGTTTGCTCTGATTCGTCAATACCTTGTTTTGTTCCCTTATAAATTGATTTCTGCTTTCCAACTCCATATTGGAGGAATCCGCAATCATTTTTTGTAGTTGATAGTTCTTTTTTAAGGTGTAAAGAAAGTAATACAGAGTGATTAGGCTCATAATAAGTACAACACCCTGACTTATCAAATTAATGGGCTCCGGATATATATTTGGCAGTTCAGGATATCGTAGTTCTATACCAAATAGAACTATTACATTTACAATTAAGACAGCCAAAATCCACAATTGATTAGTCTTCTCACGAATTACCATCATTACTGCGAGGAGCAGCATCATGACGTATCCGTTGAATCCATTATATCCACCTCCCAGAAACCAGACCCCATTCAGTATTATTAAAAGGTAAACTGAATAAATCCGATAGCTCAATCGATAATTGGTAGTAATCTTGGATAAATAAAGACAAAAAATAAATACCAGGGTACTTAAAGTATTGAGTGTCCCTAATATTAGATTTTGTATTATCAGGAAGGCATTTATTGTGAATATGGCTGTTGAAAGTATGGATATTACAAGTACATTGTCGAATAACTCCTTATGCGTTAATGGATGTCTTGAAAAACCGAATAATGTTTTAAACATACTCACTTTAAGCAGAAACTGTAAGTTGACAATTTAGGGTTTTTTGTGAATATCTAAAATAGCAATTATTTCATTGACACAAATTGTCAATGAAAAATATTCCCTTTGGATCATGGAAAAGGAAATGGATATACTTCGCTATCACAGCTTTCTGAATGCTGTCTCAAAAGAATTTGAATTGGATATAAATACACTTGATAATCGCACACAGAAGCGATTGTTGTCATTAACGGTTAAGATTATTGATGTATTTGCCGAGATATATGGAGATCATGAACTCAAGAATGCATCAAATCATATATCAAAGAAATTGGCATCTGGACACAGATATTCTAATTAGATTCTTTTATTACTAGAGTATTGAGGGTGCATAAGGAAGGTAACATCAACATGTGACTGGTTCATGACCAGATTTAAAATTAAAAGTGTTATGTAGTATCCTTGTAAAAAATATAACTTAGACAGTACATCAAAAGTTGTTCATGGCTTTCTTGACTTTACTGCTAAAAAGACTACCCTGGATACTCCTGATTTTCGCCCTGGTGTGGATATTCCTTTCTGAGAAGGGAGTGAAGTTAATTCCTGAAAGCCATGAAAGTCGGCAATCCCTGATCCTGGATCGAATTGTGGATTTGGGCAAGCTGGAATTGGTGAAATACAATTTTCATGAAATCACAGAATTAAAAAAGATCTCTGCAGAGCTGGATTTAACATGGATCAAGCTTAAAAATGGTCCAGATAGCAAAGCAGTTTTGATTAGCAGGGGAGAAGCTGCCGGTTGTATAGATCTTACCAAAATTACCAGCGAGCATTTGAAATTTGATCA
>JABDLO010000363.1 GCA_013002995.1 Saprospiraceae bacterium
CATATAGATGGTTCAAGACATACTTTTACTCCTGAAAATGCAATAGATATTCAACGTAAAATCGGGGCAGACATTATTATGGCCTTCGATGAATGTACACCTTACCCCTGTGAATACAATTATGCTCAGAAATCAATGAAAATGACCCATCGTTGGTTGGATCGGTGTATCAATAGGTTTAAGGAAACAGAAGCCCCATATGGATACAGTCAGACACTTGCACCTATAGTTCAGGGATCCACGTACCATGATTTAAGGAAACAATCGGCTGAATACATCGCCGGAAGTGGGATGGATATAAATGCCATAGGTGGATTATCAGTAGGAGAACCACACGAAGAAATGTATGCCTCTACAGATATAGTAACTGATATCCTACCTGTTGAAAAACCACGATACCTGATGGGAGTTGGCCTTCCTGAAAACATCATAGAATGTATAGGTCTTGGGATAGATATGTTTGACTGTGTATTGCCGACGCGTAATGCCCGACATGGAATAATTTATACTTGGGAAGGAGTAATGAATATGAAAAATGCTAAATGGAAAGAAGATTTTTCTCCCATTGATGTGCAGAGTAAATCATTTACAAGCAGGCACCATAGCAGGTCTTATCTGCGACACTTATTTCATGTGAAAGAATTACTGGCTGCTCAGATAGCTTCCTTACACAATCTCAGTTTTTTCCTTGAGTTGGTTCAGGAAGCACGGACTCAAATAATGAATGGAACCTTTCATTCATGGAAAAGCAATACCATCCCAAAGCTGCGACAGCGGCTTTAGACATTCAATAAAAACTGATAAATCTATTTGATTTACTGTGCCTTAGACAGGGCTGAGAAATTAGAATCTACAAATTTCTTTCCGTCCCACTTCCCAAGCCATTCTGCATCCTGATTTTTCTGATAGGCTACAAAGGCCATCATTGCCTTTTCTTTATCTTTTCTCTTGATTGTGATTACATTATTGTAACCCTTATTGATGTTGAAGTAATAGATTCCTTTTCCAAAATCAAACTTTTTCGTACTTCTACGTGCCATATTGATATTTAATTTTACGTGTGAAGGGCAGAAATGCATGACCACTTTCGTACATCGAAGTGGTTTTTAGTTGTTATGATTAGTTGTGCTAATTCAAATTTTAACTGCAGATATCCCTTAGTAAATTCTCTTAAATAACTGAGATTTTCTTTTAAAAGTTCAACATCTTATGGAAATACACCACGAGATGCCTACTTTAAACGAAGAAAAGTACTAAATAATATGTAAAACCTAAATTTTATTTTGATTTCTTCTGGAAGAAGGTGTTCAATAAGAAGATAATTCAACTGTTTAGTTGGTAATTGCCATTATCCTAAGACTGATTTTCTGGTTTCTTCCACCCATGCTCGTGTAGTAGGAATGGGATCTCCTAGAAGTTCATATCCTGATTCTGTGACCAGATAGTCATTCTCTATCCTGATGCCACCGAAATCTCGGTATTTGTTGAGCTCATCGTAATTGATAAAACTCATGTACTTACCTTCACTTCTACGAAGGTCAATTAATTCAGGAATGATATAGATGCCCGGTTCTACAGTAATTACAAATCCTGGTTCGAGTGCTCTACCAAGTCTTAGTGACTTGAGTCCGAATTCCTTACTTTTTATAAATGAATCCGTATAGCCTACATATTGTTCCCCAAGGTTTTCCATGTCGTGCACATCCAGACCCATCATATGCCCCAGACCACATTGGAAAAACATCGTATGGGCTCCGTCGGCAACAGCTTCCGCAGGATCACCTTTCATTATTCCGAGTTCAGAAAGACCCTCTACAAGGACTTTAGATGCGAGTAAGTGTATATCCTTGAATTTTACACCTGGCTTAACAGCTGTCTCTGCTGCCTTGAATGAACGATGAACAATGTCATACATTTCTGCCTGGATACTGGAGAATTTATCATCTACCGGGAATGTTCTCGTCATATCTCCGGCATACCCGCTGGGTGCTTCCATTCCTCCATCGAATAATACCATGTCTCCGGACTTAAGTTGGTTGCTATAATTATGATTATGCAATATGTGCCCATTAATGGTGCTTATTGGAGTGAAGGACATCGGTAGGTGGCATGACCAGGCATACTTAAAAGCCTGAGCTACGAGATCGTTCTCGAATCTACCAGCTTCAGCAGATTTCATTACCCTATGATGCATCTCAGAAGTATGACTTGCAGCAATGTGTAGTTGCTCTACTTCCTCAGGAGATTTGATAGAACGTTGTGCCACTACTGCTTTTATAAATGGGATAGATGCAGTTCCGGCTACAGTTCCAGTATCAATTTCTTTGTATTGTGATATCGCCAGTGTATGCTCAGGACGATAGGGAGGAAGGTGATGTGTGTCCTTGCTGATATAATGATTTAGTTTACTGACAGGATGTACGGTGTTTACACTAGCCTTGTCAGCTAATTCCTGAAGAGAAGGTAGAGGACCTGTCCATACAATATCATCAATGGTCAGTTCATCGCCAAATATGATTTCTTCATCATTATCTACATCAATCATGGCATATAATCCTGGAAGATTGACACCGAAGTAATATAAGAAAGTGCTGTCTTGCCTGAAAGGATACCAATTATCCCGGAAATTTATACCAGATTCCTTGTTCCCAAGAAATAAATATTTCCCTGATTTTAAATTAATTTTCAGTTGGTTTCTGCGGTTTCTGTAAATGGATGAGTCAAAAAAGAATTGTTGCATGATGGGTTGATAATGCGGTAGTTATGAAATAAAAATTTTAGGTGGATCTTGTAAACGGAAGTCTGTGTGATATAAAGACTCGTCATAAAAATACAATTTTATTGCTTTAGAAACTTGATTGGTAAAGTTCTTTATCGTAATATTGCAATATTACTTTAATGTTATGAAATTCTAACTTACAATCAACAATCTAAAATCAACAATCAACAATCAACAATCTAAAATCTAAAATCAACAATGGGTATAACCAAGACAGATTTATATACAAAGGAGCAGAACACATTGGCTTCTTTTGCCAAGGTGCTGGGCCATCCAGCAAGGATAGCCATTCTTCAGCATCTTCTTAAGATAAAGGCATGTATTTGTGGCGACCTGGTGGATGAAATAGGGTTGGCGCAAGCCACCATTTCTCAGCATTTAAAAGAATTGAAAAAAATATCAATCATCAAGGGAGACATTGAAGGAAATACAATATGCTATTGTATAAATGAAGAAAAGTGGAATGAGATCAAAGACATCCTTATGGCCTTTTTTGAAATGAGATCAGATGAAAATAGTTGTTGTTAATTTTATAAAATTTTGAAAATCAAATTAATATGGATAAGAACAGTATCAAAGAAATGGTAAGAGAGAAATACAGTAAGATTGCTCTCTCAGAAACTGAAGTAAACAAAGCCTCCTGTTGTGGTGCTACTGATGAAAGCAAAGAAGTATATAACATTATGACGGATGACTACACAGAGTTACAAGGATATGCAGAGGATGCTGACCTGGGACTTGGTTGTGGTCTGCCGACCGAATTTGCAATGATTCATCCTGGTGATACTGTCCTGGACCTTGGATCCGGTGCAGGAAATGATTGCTTTATTGCCCGACATGAAACAGGTCCTACAGGAAGGGTACTTGGTATTGATTTCACGCCGGCAATGGTTAAGAAGGCGAGAGAGAATGCATTTAAGTTGGGTTACAACAATGTTGAATTCCGCGAGGGAGATATAGAAGATATGCCGGTTATAGATGACTCTGTAGATGTTGTTGTAAGCAACTGTGTGTTAAATTTACTACCTGATAAATCCACCATCTTTAAAGAAATTTATAGAGTGTTGAAGCCGTCGGGTCATTTTAGTATCTCTGACATTGTGCTTCTTGGTGAGCTTCCAGATAGCATTGTCAGAGCTGCGGAGATGTATGCAGGCTGTGTATCAGGAGCCATCGACAAAGATGATTACTTAGGATTGGTGGAAGAAGCCGGATTTCATAATGTAACCATTCAGAAAGAGAAGACGATTGTTCTACCGGATGATATCCTGGGTAGATATCTGGGAGAAGAAGACATTCAGAAATTCAGGGACGGAACAGTAGGAATCTATAGTATAACATTATTTGCATCTAAATCCGAAAAAGCAAGAGAAGTGAAGATGGTTGACCTGGCTGCAGACTGTATTCCAGGAGGTGGATGTTGTTAAAATTTACTGATGTAAATCAGACAAAAAAAGGGTGAGGGAGATGCAAATAAATATTACATTTGCATCCCTTCCCACTCTGCCCGAGTGCTGGAATTGGTAGACAGGCATGGTTGAGGGCCATGTGTCCGTATGGGCG
>JABDLO010000385.1 GCA_013002995.1 Saprospiraceae bacterium
TTTGATGACGGAAACAAAATGGCCAAATTTTCATTGGCGACCGATGACAGCTACAAAGACAAGAACGGAGAAAAAGTGGAACGCGCTTACTGGCACAATATCATTGTGCGCGGCGGACTGGTGAATGTGGTGGAAAACTATGTTACCAAAGGAAAGGAGATCGCTATCGAAGGGAAGCTGACCAACAGGTCATACGAAACCAAAGAAGGTGATACCCGATATGTGACAGAGGTTTTCTGTAATGAGTTGCTTCTTCTCTGATTATTGAATTGTAATCTAAAAATGTGGCGTTACCGAAAGGTAACAAGAACCCCTGGCTAAGGCTGGGGGTTTTTTGATTTTATATAATCATTAATTGATTAAAATCATTTATTAATCCGGATTGGTGGTATAACTTTATACGTTCTCAATAAGAAAGATTGAAAAGTAGTTATGAGTTCATTCCGAAAATTGGTCCTGATAATAACCATTATGGTTATAGGTTGTTCCAAAGATTCTGATAATAAACCAATCTACCTGGCTGCCAATGGTATCACCATTAAGTGTGATAATACAGGTATGGTTGGCGATACCTTCGAAGTTGATGGGGTTACTTACACCATTGTAGATGAAACTCTATTGAGAGAAATGATAGATAATGGCGAAGATGTAACAACGGTATGTACAAGCAGGGTTACGGATATGAGCAGTCTGTTTTATGACTCCCAATTTAATGAGGAGATCAGCACTTGGGATGTCAGCAATGTTACTGATATGACTTGGATGTTCCGTTTTACAATTTTCAATCAAGACATCAGTGCCTGGGATGTAAGTAATGTTACTAATATGAGTGACATGTTCGTGGGCTCCACTTTTAATCAGGATATCAGTTCCTGGGATGTTGGCAATGTTACAAATATGAATTTGATGTTTCTTAATTCGCCATTTAACCAGGATATCCGTAACTGGGACGTGAGTAAGGCTACTACCATGGTTGGAATGTTTTATGACACACCGTTCAACCAACCTTTAGGAAATTGGGATGTTAGTAGTGTTACAGATATGAATGGAATGTTTGGTAATTCATCTTTCAATCAAAATATCAGTGCCTGGGATATAAGTAATGTTACTGATATGGCTGGCATGTTTGGTGATTCATTATTCAATCAACCCATAGGAAACTGGGATGTCAGTAATGTTACTAATATGGGTGGAATGTTTTATAACACACCGTTCAACCAGGATATCAGTAACTGGGATGTGAACAGTGTTACAATTATGCGTTTTATGTTTGAGGGTTCACAATTCAATCAGGATATCAGTGCCTGGGATGTGAGCAATGTTAACAATATGACGGGGATGTTTAGAAATACGGAATACAACCAAGATTTAGGTGGATGGAATGTGGCCAATGTGACGAACTGTGAATTTTTTAGTGAAAACACCCCTCAATGGGTGCTTCCCAAACCCAACTTTACTAATTGTACAGAATAATTTCTCGTAAATCCAAGCATCTAAAAACAACAAGCTTCCCAAAAATGGGGTTTTTAGCCTAATCAAATAATATGGTGTAGCTTAAGCTAACAGAATCTCTTGGTTCATCACTCTCATTAATTTCTTTTAGCACAAAAGGGCCACGACTATTTTTGGCGACATATATTTCCGCGACTAGGTATAACTGGTTAAAGGTGTCGGTTATCGCCACTGCCCTAAGATTAGGACTGTCACCTCTATAGTAAGTACCAACAGTCACCTCTAATCTTTCGTTATACTCTATGTTAAACACTAATTCTTCCTCCCAAAATGTTGGGTCATCGATTGTAACGTCAATTTGTCCTCCTGAATGAATAGTTGAACTATCTACAATGTATTTAACCCGATAAAAGTCCGGTTCATTTTCTGTGTCATTACTATCTGAGCATCCAAATAATAAAAGCAGGGTTACCAATGCAAGTCTCATTACAGAATTATTTTAAATAATTAAAGTAAGGCCCTCTTAATTCTAATCCAATGACAAAGGTCATTTCCAATTGATCGAAAGAAAATTCAGTCCAGACAGCAAATTTTTATATGTCTGACATATATCATATAAATTAATATTAAACGTCTTTATATTTAATCCTACAAATCACTTCGCCTTTCATTTTCATAGTTTACTACTTGATTACCATAAAATCAATAACTATGAGATATCTACTTTTATTTGTAATTGGATTTTTTCTTATTGGTTGCTCAACCGATGATGATACTTCGCAAATTCAAGAAGTAGAGATTTGCGTAACCATACTGGATGCTACAAATGATCAACCCATTTCTAATGCAAGTCTTAAAGTGCAGTGGGTTGTTAGTGGTATTTATTCTGGATCAATATTTCGAACTTACAGGTCAGACGGATATGGAAAAGCCTGTTTCTCTAAAGAAACCAATGAAGCGTATAGTCATGAAGTCCGTGCATCAGGATACATTACTCGCTGGAGTTATGGGCTACCAACAACGATTAAACTATTTCCAATACCTGAAGAATAATTCCAGATTCAGTACGAATGTTACTTTGCAGTTCTATTCCGTTGGACATTGAACACTTTTAAAGTTTTGGTTTTCGCATCAATATGATAAATATCATTGGATTTATCAATTCAATCTTATTAATTTGATTACATTTTCTACCCAAGATTCCATATTCATAGTTAAATCAAAAATAAAATTTTGAAATTATGAGACGTATTAAAATTTTTCTACTAGCAGGGCTTTTCTTAGGGCTTTCAAGTTGCGGAACAATTATCCTGGGCTCTAAACAGTCAGTTGGAATCTCAAGTACTCCATCGAGCGCTAAAATTTTCATCAATGACGAAGAAGTAGGTTTAACACCTAATACAATCGACATCAAAAAGAGTGATGCAAAATCATTTGAAGTTAGAATTGAACTGAATGGTTATGAATCATTTGAAACTGTATTAACAAGAAAAACAAGTGGATGGATTGCTGGAAATATCGTGTTTGGTGGACTTATTGGACTAGCAGTTGACTTTGCAACAGGAGGAGCTTATGTCCTAACTCCTGAACAGATTGAAGCTGAACTTGGCAACAGGACTTCCATGATGATAAATTCAGATGATTCTATCCAGTTCTTTGTAACCCTACAACCTCAGGAAAATTGGGTGAAAATCGGACAACTTACACCAAACAACTTACAGTTGAAGTAAAACAAAAGGTGAATAACGGCAAGTTTTATGCTTGCGAGGTGATTGAAGTTGTCGAGTCGGCAACTCTGATAACGGTAAGTACTTAAATAAAAAGAAGCCTTCTCGGACCTCTTTTTATTAACTTATTTTCAATCCGTTTTCGAGATTCGGAAATTCATCAGGTCCGATGAAGACTAGTTTCCCATCCGGGTCTTCTGCCAACAATATCATCCCCTGGCTATCCACACCTCTAAGAGCCCGTGGCGCTAAGTTGACCAAAACCGTGACACGTTTGCCAATAACCTCCTCGGCAGTGAAATGTTCTGCTATACCCGAAACTATGGTCCTGACATCAATACCTGTGTCAACTTTCATAACCATCAGTTTCTTGGTCTTGGGCATCTTTTCAGCCTCCAGAATGGTACCTACTCTCATGTCCAGTTTTGCAAAGTCATCCCATTGGATGGTATCCTTAACGGGATCTACAGTTTTTTCCTGGCCTTCATTCGCTTCTTTTGTGGCTTTGAGCTTATTCAGCTGTTCTTCAATAGCATCGTCTTCAATCTTGGTAAACAAGAGCTCGGCTTTTCCTAAGTGGTGTCCTGCAGGAAGCAACTCCCTGTTCGCTGAAACCCCTCTCCAGGTCCAATCCGATTCCAGTTCTGAAGCTCTTAAAATACCCTTTAACTTGTTCGAAGTAAAAGGCAAAAATGGCTCCGACAAGACCGCAAGTCCGGCCGCAATCTGAAGCGCTACATACAATATGGTCTTAACCCGCTGCTCA
>JABDLO010000438.1 GCA_013002995.1 Saprospiraceae bacterium
CTATCTTTGATTAAAGCAGAAATGACTCAGAATCTTGCACGTCGCGGTGGTGCTGATCGCATTCAATTCAGATATTTTGAACCAGATACTTCAGTTCAGGGAAGGACACTTGCACAAGTATCATCAGAATGGTCGATGAATGCAGTTGACGCTGCTCTTGAGATGCTAAAGAAAACTTCAAGTATAGGAATTGTATCTTTTAATATGAATGATGAAGATGTACATCGCTTTATGAAGCAAGAGTGGATGATGACGTGCAGCGACGGATCTTATCCCCGATGGGAAGAAGGTGTCCCCCACCCTAGATTTATCGGTTCCTTTCCACGAAAAATCAGGAAATACGTAATCGAGGAAAAAGTCATTTCATTATCGCAAGCCATCAGAAGTATGACTGGTCTATCAGCTGATATATTTCAATTAAAAGATCGGGGGTACATCAAGGAAGGATTGGTGGCCGATATTGTCATATTTGATCCAGAAAATTTTACAGACAAGGCCACTTTTACCGATCCTTTTCAGTACTCGGAAGGAGTTGAATACCTAATCATCAATGGTGAAATAGCCATATCTGAAGGAAAATTCAAAGATATCAGGAAAGGGAGGATCTTGAAGAAGAAGTAAACACCATGTAATTCTCGTTTATCTATGTAGATACATAGGTTCTATCGTGATCACAATGGACTAAAGTCCATTATCCATATATCTGGAACAGGGACTTCAGTCCCTGAATTTTTGTAGACGTAATTCTAATGAAAATACGAGAATTTAGATTAGAAATGCTTATCCTCTTCCCAAAACAATGTAACAACTCAAAAATCGATTACTGCATTAATACAATTGCTTTGTTTCTTTTTTGAAAAAAATGGATTGAAGTCCATTATCCAAAATTCTGGAGCGGGGACTTCAGTCCCTAAAAATCTAAATACAATAGAAATAAATAAGCCCGGTATTAAAAACCGGGCTTAATTAAAATTTACTTCGTAATCACACCTGATAGACCCTGAGTACTCAACATTTCCATCACTTCTTTCATATAGCCATCCTTTAAGGATTGATAATCTGTCATGACCTGGTTTATCTTTTCTTTCAAGACATTGTGTACTTCAATATGGGAATCAGCTGGCGGAAAATCAGCAACAGGTACAGTTGTCGCCAGGTACCCGATCTTGCCTGCGATCTGAGCAGGAAATCTTACAGCATCCTGGCCGGTGCCTGTATGCATTCTTTGAATCAGTTGATCTTCAATCATAGCCATTTCCCCATGTAAGGAATCCACAGCCATGATGACTTCTTTATCTTTCTTAGCTGTTTTTAACATGGCCTTTAAATCAATCAATTGTCTTCTTACCATTTCCATTTCATTGATTGCATCTGTAACTGTATTCATATCAGCATGTAAATCTTCCATCATATTATGCTGGGCCATCACATCTGCCATTGTGCCTTCAGAATGAGGATCTTTGACAACTTCTATCTCCTCACTGAATGTTTGATCTCCTGCAGATAGATGCGCCATATATTTGCCAGGAGGCATAAGGATTGAAAATGGAATTACAGTTGGTTTTCTAGTCCTGTCTTTTCCCAGAGGCATCCATTCTGCATATTTAGGAGCTGTCCGCATCAATATCTGGGTTGTCGGTTCTCCTTTTAAATCCCAGTGGATCTTATTTAATCCTTTTTTAGGTTTCTGTGGCAGTGTACGGATGGTATCTCCTGCTTCATTGGTTATGACCATCGACACCTTTACAGTATCACTGACCTCTTTCATCCAATAATGAATGGATGCTCCGTAAGTCGGGTTGACACCTGTCGAAGCTTCAGGAAAGAATTGCATCGGCATTGTAACAGGCTGGAATCTATGTGCAGGTCTTGGCTTAAATAGATGTGCCTCAGCTTCCTGGATTTCAGCTGTCATTTGCTGTAAAGCAGTAATATCATCCAGTATCCATACTCCTCTTCCATAAGTACCCAAAACAAGATCATTAAAATGTTCCGGAATATCGATCCAGTAATAAGGAGTGGGTGGAAGATTGGTCATCAGGGATTGCCAATTAGCACCATCATCCCATGAAGCATAGAGTGCATTCTCAGTACCCAGATACAACAATCCAGGTGTAACCGGATCTTCTCTTACACATCTTGTGTAACTGAGATTTCCTTCCTTTATCCCATTGGTGATCCTGGTCCATGAGCGACCATAATTTTCTGTTTTATACACGTATGGATCAAAGTTTCCTACCTGGTGAAACTCAACAGTTAGATAAGCTTTTCCTGCATCCCATTTAGAGGCATCGATGTTCCTTACCACTCCATACTCCGGAAGATCAGGGATATTTCCGGTAACATTGGTCCAGGTAGTTCCTCCATCCTGGCTTACATGTACTAATCCATCATTGGTGCCCGCCCAGAATACACCTTCTTGTACCGGTGACTCATCAAATGCATAAATCACATTAAAATATTCAACAGCAATATTATCACCAGTCAATCCACCTGAGAATCCTTGCTTGTCTTTCTCATTGAGTGTCAGATCAGGGCTGACCTCTTCCCATGTCTGACCTCCATTGGTTGTTCTATGCACGTGCTGACTGGTTACATAAATGGTATTGTTATCATGGGGGGAGATCAATAATGGGAATGTCCATTGGAATCGATACTTTAAATCCTTGGCTGGGGTTCCTGCTGCCAGTTCCGGCCATACCTCCACCTGACGAAATTGCTTAGTATTCTCGTTATATCTTGTTACAATTCCTCCAAGAGGGCCATATCCAGATGCACTGGACCAAACGATGTCTGGATCTGTAGGATCAGGTGTGGCAAAACCACTCTCTCCTCCTCCTACATCCCTCCACATTCCAGAGTGGATCATACCGGGACCAAATATTCCAGCTGTCCTCGAATTGCTCGGTCCTTTCATTGATGGGCCATCCTGGCGATTGGTCAATACATTATAAGGTATATTATTATCAGTTGTGACATGATACAATTGAGCTACAGGTAAGAAATTTCTCAACCAGGAGACTCCTCTGTTTTGAGAAATTGAAACACCTCCATCACCGACGACTACCATTCTGTTCCCATCTGTAGGGTCAATCCACATCTCATGGTGATCCCAGTTGGGTGCAG
>JABDLO010000451.1 GCA_013002995.1 Saprospiraceae bacterium
CTCAAAGTGATCCAATTGCCATCCTCTCCCGAATGGACCCCATTCCTCGAGATGAACATTGGACATTCCCATTTCTTTTAATCGGTCTACAGCCCACTCCGTAGCTGTATCTAACATGGGAGATCCCGTCAATCTGGGACCATAAACATCTGTCATCCAGCTGGCGTGATCCATGACTTTACTTTCTTCTAATCCATGCTTTTTAATGGATTTTAATACTTTTTCGTTGCCATCCTGGCTGAAACCTATGGTAGACACTATGCATACCAGTAAAATGGTGAATATTCTTTTCATACCTGTTTTATTTTGCAATTGAATGATTAACAAGGAGTTCCAAAGGTAATAAAGCAACCTGGGATTGAGCATATGATCAAGATATTTTCTCATAATCCCTAATTATAATCCTCTGCTTGATATAATATTTTTGCATTTCAATGCATTTAAATACAACATATTATATATACAAATAAAAATATATAATCCTTCAGGCAGCAATAATTTCCTTTATCTGGTCATATAAATCAGTGAGAGGAATCAACCAAAGGGATACGACCGATCCAAAGACAAATTCACTATTCATTCTTTAGCAAGATAAGCCCACTCAGTGCCTCGAGTGGGCTTTTTGCATTCTAAATGACAGATTATCAGCACTTTTCTTGACTTTTATCAAAATAAGACGTTACTTTTGTAGCATTATAACTACGTTATGAGTATCAGCATTATGAATATTATCATTAAAGGCACATCGCAATGATCTGTTGATGAAGATAATTTTCATAAAGCTCCGGCAGATCATTTCTGACCGGAGTTTTTTCTTTTTAGGGATATACATAATGAGGAGCTCAACCTGTGTAATTAGGCCATAAATCCTATTTTTGCACACTTATAATAAAATCACCTTTCAAAGCATTGTAGCTATGGGTAAATATAAAGAATACAAAAAGCTCAATCTTCCCGAAATAGATAAGCGGATCTTATCCTTCTGGGAAGAGCAAGATATATTTAAAAAAAGTGTCGAACAGCGAGATGAGGAAAACACCTACATTTTCTATGAAGGTCCTCCATCAGCCAATGGTAAGCCAGGTATTCACCATGTAATGGCCAGAACCATCAAGGACATCTTCTGCAGATACCAGACCATGAAAGGTAAGCGGGTTGAAAGAAAAGGAGGATGGGATACCCATGGGCTTCCTGTTGAATTAAAAGTAGAGAGTGAATTGGGCATCACAAAAGAAGATATAGGGACCAATATCACTATTGAGGAATATAACGCCCGGTGTCGTGAGACCGTAATGACATTCAAAGATCAATGGGACGATCTCACCGTTAAAATGGGCTATTGGGTTGATCTCGACAATCCATACATCACTTTCAATAATAACTATATTGAAACCGTGTGGTGGCTCCTCAGTCAGATTCATGATAAAGGATTGATATATAAAGGATATACAGTCCAACCATATTCGCCTGCTGCAGGAACGGGGTTAAGTTCTCATGAATTGAACATGCCCGGGACCTACAAAGACGTAAAAGACACCAGTGCTGTTGCACAATTCAAGGTAATGAAGGATGAAAAGTCTGCATTCTTATTCGAAGGGGTGGATGAAGGTGATCTATACTTTATCGCATGGACCACGACTCCATGGACTTTACCCAGCAACACCGCACTGGCAGTAGGGAAGAAAATAACTTATGTAAGGGTAAAAACCTTCAATCCATATACCAAGTTACCTGTAAACCTAATACTTGCTGAAGACTTATTAGGAAAGTGGTTTAAGCCTGAGCAGGCAGAGGCATCCATAGATGATTTCAAGCCTGAAGACAAACTGATTCCTTATGAAGTGACCGGAAAATATAAAGGAGCGGATTTTGAGATGATGGAATACGAGCAACTGCTTCCTTATATGCAGCCAGAAGATGGTGATGCTTTCAAAGTGCTCATTGGAGATTTTGTATCCACAGAAGATGGAACTGGTATCGTACACATTGCACCTTCATTTGGAGCAGATGATATGATGGTAGCGAAGAAGTATGGAATCGGGTCCTTAACACTGGTGGATAACCAGGGTAAGTTTATTGATGAAGTCACTGATTTTGCAGGTAGATATGTAAAAGATTATAGAGATGAAGGAGGTGCATACAGAAGTGTAGATGTTGATATTTCTATCAAATTAAAAGAAGAAAACAAGGCATTTAACGTTCAGAAGTACAATCACAACTACCCTCATTGCTGGAGGACTGATAAACCTATTCTTTATTATCCATTGGATAGCTGGTTTATCAGAACCACTGCTGTGAAGGAGCAGATGGTTGCCCATAACAATACCATCAATTGGAAACCTGCACATACCGGTGAGAAAAGATTTGGAAACTGGCTTGAAAATGTCCTGGACTGGAATCTCTCAAGGTCGAGATATTGGGGTATTCCTTTACCGATATGGAGGACTGATGATGGAGAAGAAGAAATATGTATTGGGTCAGTTGCTCAATTGAGCGACGAGATCGCTAAGGCAAATGAAAAATTGGGTTTAAATCAAGAAACACCTTCTGATCTTCACCGGCCTTTCATTGATGAAGTGGTTCTTGTTTCGCCTTCCGGCAAATCTATGAGAAGAGAAAAAGACCTGATCGATGTATGGTTTGATTCTGGATCTATGCCTTACGCACAGGAACACTATCCATTCGAGAATAAGGAAAAGATTGATTCCAGGTCTCACTTTCCTGCTGACTTCATCAGTGAGGGAGTAGATCAGACGAGGGGTTGGTTTTATACCCTTCACGCAATCGGAACATTGGTATTCGATTCCCCTGCATTTAAAAATGTGGTTTCTACCGGACTTGTTCTTGATAAGAATGGAGTAAAAATGTCTAAAAGATTAGGCAATGTGGTCGACCCATTTAAAACCCTTGAAGAATACGGAGCAGATGCTACCAGATGGTATATGGTTAACAATGCACCACCGTGGGACAACTTAAAATTTGACCTTGCAGGTGTTGAAGAAGTGAAAAGAAAGTTCTTCGGGACACTATATAACACGTATTCATTCTTTGCATTGTATGCCAATATTGATGGCTTTACTCATGAAGAAGAATATATACCGCTGGAAGAGCGACAGGAAATTGATCGTTGGATCATTTCTTTATTGAACAGCCTGAAAGAGGATGTAGACCGGCACCTGGGGAATTATGATCCTACTCCTGCGACGAGAAAGATATACGACTTCCTGGATTCACACCTGAGCAATTGGTATGTACGATTGTGCAGGAGGAGATTCTGGAAAGGTGAATATACCAGAGATAAGGTAGCAGCCTACCAGACGTTGTATGAATGTCTTAAGACCATTTCCAAGTTGATGGCTCCTGTTTCTCCATTCTTTGCGGAGTGGCTGTATCAGAATCTGAATGAGGTAACGAATATGAATGAAAAGGAATCCGTCCACCTGGCATTCTTCCCTAAAACAGACTCTGGTGTGATTGATAAGAACCTGGAAGAAAGAATGGACTATGCACAGAGGATTTCTTCATTGGTACTCTCCTTGAGGAAGAAAGAAAAACTCAGAGTACGTCAACCATTGAAGCGGGTATTGTTACCTATCCTTAATCCGACTTTTCATGATCAGGTAGAACGCGTTAAAGATCTAATCCTGGCAGAAGTCAACATCAAAGAGATAGAATACATTACTGATACCACCGGTCTTGTGAAGAAAAAGATCAAGCCCAACTTCAAGACCCTCGGAAGAATGCTTGGCAAAAATATGAAAGATGCCAGCAAGATCATTATGGGAATGGATCAGGATCATATAGCCAGTATCGAAAAAGGTGATGGATTTAAACTGGAAGTAAACGGAGAGAGCTATGACCTCGGACTGGAAGATTTCGAAATATCATCAGAGGACATTCCCGGATGGCAGGTTGCCAATGATGGACCCATCACTGTTGCGCTGGACATATCTCTTAATGATGAATTGATAGCAGAAGGAACAGCCAGAGAATTGGTCAATAGAATTCAGAATATCAGGAAGACCAAGGATTTTGAGGTTACTGATAAGATCGTTGTCCACATTACTGATCATGAAAGGATCAATCCTGCCATCGAAAAATATGGAGATTATATCAGAGGAGAAGTTCTTGCTCAGGAGATACATATGAACGGTGACAATGGAGGTGAAGAAGTGAGTATCTATGACGATCTTTCGATTAAGATCGATGTTCAGAAAGCCTAGAGCTCAACTACTTCCTGAAAATAGAAGAAGTCATCACAAAAATCTAGAAGTATTGTGTGGCTATCAAGATTCGATTTTAAGTAGTTTTCTTTTTGCTTAACAACATCTTTAGGCAGTTGTGACCTGAATGTTTTGTATTTGTTTTTTTGAATCTTGTGTTCTTGTTTATTACCCGTTCTTTTGAGCCACTCAGAGTAAGCTCTTGTGGATTGAAAACCAGGTAATATCTTGACAGCTGCAGTAACCCAGGGTTCCATCTCAGGATAATATTTTTTATCAATCTTTCTCTTAAGCAACAGATCAATAACTGCCACCAGGTCATACCCCAATTCGTCTGCTTGCATAAAGGGAGCATCTGTTCCGACCTGACTCATGATCCAGTTTTGGACGTACAATTTCGAGTTAACGAATAAAACATTCTTATCACCTTTCTTCTTTTTTGCAACTCCGTACTTGGATGTCATGTACCGATACCTGCTATTCATTTCCTGGGTACCAAAGTTATTGATGTACCACCCTAATTCATCTGCATATTCTTTTGTGACTTCTTCAATATCATATTCCAATACATCTACGTAGATAGATTCCAGCACATTGAAGATGGTAGATTTTACATTGTCCAGCAATACAGAATCTTTTATAGCTCCAAGTTCTTTAAACCTCTTTAAATAGGTATATCCATTGCCAAAGGACTCAGTATGAAAATTTATTAATTCAAAGTGTCGACCGTCTGCAAGTTCTTCTCTGGGAAGTTTTTTCATAAACATCTCCAGAACGTTCCCTTTTTTAAGTTGAAGGACATCTTTGGCGCAAGCCAAATAAGTGAAAAGCTCAATATGATTGGGTTCCGGATCCCTAAAAGTTAATAATCGATTCTCAATTCTCAAGTATTGTTTTACAAGAGACAGGCTATCGACCATCCTTTTAACATAGGCATATAATGAATCTATCTCGGTATTTAAATCCAGGGCAGCAAGTAAATCCTCACTATTGCTGGAAATCTCCACCATATTATATTCAGACTTCTCAATAAAAATGATGAAGTGCTCATTCAATAAGGCAGATAAACTATCGTTGTACGTCAGGTATGATAAATATGCTTCTTTAAGTGGGTCGTCCTCTATATAGATGGAATATAGAAACTTGTCCTGGGCTCTTGCAACCTCAAGTGCATTCTTATAATTATCAATATAGGATAAAGATGTCTGGGCGTATGAAACAATAAAAATAGAAAAGCATAAAAAGATCGTAAGTAAGCTTCTTTCTACCTTGGATATCATATTTAGATTCAATTTATCAATTAATCATGTGGCTAATTTCAAGCCTATAAAAACGGAAGCAATTCCCAAAATGACAGAAATCAAAATATATGATATAGCCATTATAGTCTGTCCTTTCTGAAATAAAACAAGACTTTCCGCAGAAAAGGTTGAAAAAGTACTGAAACCTCCGCATAATCCTGTCATTAACAGCAACCTATGCTGTACCATCAATTCATTCTTAGTAACTAATCCCACCATCATCCCCAGCAGAAAACTGCTCACGATATTAGCAACCAATGTAGCGTACGGAAAATTCCCTTCATGATAAGGAACCCACAAACTAATCAGGTACCTCAATACACTTCCTACACCTCCTCCCAGGAATACAAGCACATAAGACATAACTAAAATTTAGGAGCAGTCCGTTTCTGCTTGTTGATAAATGAAAGTACAGAAGTGAGAAATAACGCGACCAGCAATACAACAATAAGCAAGTTGAATGTTCCAATCTTTTGAAGCCTGTAAACTAAAAATATAAACATGATATTCACTATGACCAGCACACCGGTAGCTTGCATATGAGACAGTCCACTGTCAATCAAAAGATGGTGAATGTGGTTGCGATCCGGTGAAAATGGCGATCGGCCGCTGAGGAGTCTTATCGTAAATACTCTTAAAGTATCAAACAAAGGCAGGATTAATATTCCTACCGCAACAGAGGGAGCAGCCTGGAAAGCGTATGGGTGTCCTTTCAGGTATTGGTGAGATTCTATAAATTCTATAGCAAGGATGCTACATACCAATCCCAATAATAAGGATCCTGTGTCTCCCATAAAGATTTTAGCTGGTGTTACATTGTACTTCAGGAATGCAATCGTCGATCCTGTCAATGCAAATGCAACAATAGCCAGATCAATACGATCTACCTGCAAAAACCAACTTCCAAGTGTTAATGATATCAAAGCTCCTATGCTTCCACTTAATCCATTAATTCCATCGATGAGGTTAAAAGCATTAATAATAACTATTATGGTAAAAATGGATAGGAGAATGCTTACATAACCCGGCAACGCGTACACTCCAAATATCCCGTAGAGACTCGTCAGTTTTATATTGGCTTTATACACAACGATCAACGCTGCAAATACCTGCCCGAGGAATTTCTTAGATGGCGAAATAGGGTCAATATCGTCTTTAGCTCCAATTAAGAAGATGATGATAAATGCGCATAAGATATACTGGAGATCACTAAAGACATTGAATGGGGTCCACATGATGATGGAGAAAATAACTCCAGCAAAGATTGCAATTCCCCCCAATGAAGGCGTACTGATCGTATGCGATCGCCTTTCTCCCGGTTCATCTACCAGGTTCTTCTTTCTTGCAATACTTATTATAGAAGGTATTGCAAGATAAGTCAGTGAAAATGCTGTTATAAATGCGAGAATAATGTCAAACATCAACCTACCTCTTGTAGGTCAAAGATAACATTATCGATTATCTTCTTTAGCTTCCTCCCAGGCTTCTTTTAATTCTTTGGCTAAATTCTCAAATTCACCAACGGCATCGTCAATGAAAGTCTCCAGGTCTTCTTTCAATACATCATTAAAGATCTCCTTGAGTTCTTCATCAGCCAGGGACATCAATCTCTGGGCTTCTTCTTCCAGGTTCATCCCTTCAATTACTGAATAGAAGTCTTTAAATTCTTCTTTCTGCCGATGGTAAATGTATCGGGTCGATTCTTTCAAGACCTTTCTCTTTTCCTCCCTGCTCAGTTCTTTTTTAAATTTTTCATAGCACTCATCCATTAGTTTTTCAAGTTCAGCATCTGTTTTTTCCCAATCCTCCTCTGTCCAGTCATCAGACTTCTCAACAGACTCATCAACTGTATCTTCAAGATGGGTGAGGAATGACTTTTTATTGTAACACTTATCCAGCATACACGATTGAAATCCAATTGCGGTTAAGATTCCAAGTAGGATTAAAGTTTTTTTCATTTCAATTGAATTAATAGTTTGTCAATTATCATGGTAAAACAGCCATTTAAATAAAGGCTTCACAGCATTATTAACCAATGTTTTCGTAATTTTGTGCCGCTTTAGACACTAGGAACAGCAATTTATGTCCAAACTGAAGGAATTAATCGACAAAGAACGTCTTCCACGCCATGTAGCTGTGATCATGGATGGGAACGGAAGGTGGGCCAAAAAGCATGGCAGACCTCGTGTTTTTGGTCATAAGAATGGAGTTCAATCAGTAAGAGAAACTTCTGAGGCTGCAGCAGAAATAGGCATTGAATACCTTACACTTTATGCTTTTTCAAGAGAGAACTGGAAAAGGCCTAAGCTTGAAGTCAATGCCTTGATGTCATTATTGGTGGATACTTTGAGGAAGGAGATCAATACACTTAATGATAATAACATTAAGCTTGAAGCGATAGGAGATATCAAGAAACTTCCTGCCAAGAGCTATACCAGCTTGATGGAAGGAATAGAAAACACTAAGAATAATTCAAGAATGACGCTTGTCCTTGCATTGAACTACAGTTCAAGATGGGAGATCACAGAGGCTGCCAGGAAGTTAAGTGAAGATGTCAAAAAAGGAATTATTGACCCTCAGAATATTGAGGAGGGAAATATAATTTCAAGGTTAGAGACCAATAGGTATCCTGATCCTGAATTATTAATCAGAACGAGTGGAGAATTAAGGATCTCTAATTTTCTATTATGGCAGATTGCTTATTCTGAGTTGTATTTCACCGAGAAATACTGGCCGGAATTTAACAAAGAAGAGTTTTATAAAGCAATTATAGACTATCAATCTCGGGAACGAAGATTTGGTCTTATCAGTGAACAAATCAAAACCTGATTTGAATTTAAGCATTTGTTAAGAGTATTTTAACAACGGACGAAGAAGACGATGCGTTTAAACAAAGCAATAGAATTAAATTATATTATGATGCACAGAGTAATTCTGGCTATCCTCTTCTTATTTGTTTTTACCTGTATTCAAGCACAGACAGATTCAATTGATTTTAATGTCGATGAATTAGAGTTGATAGACTACAGTGAAAAAAATGAATATGAAATCGCAGATATACGAGTAGTAGGAGCGGAAAATAGAGATAGAAATGCCATAAAATCAATCGCTGGTTTTTCAGTGGGAAAGAAAATCTCTATTCCTGGAGAGGACATAAGTAATGCACTCACGGCCTTATGGCGATTGAGGCTTTTTGAAGATGTAAAGATCATCCAGGAAAAAATAGAGGGAGACCTGGTCTACCTTGTAATATATCTCAAAGAAAGGCCTACACTGGGCAGATATACCTACACTGGGATAAAAAAAGGTCATCACGATGATCTTGATGAAAAACTTGATAACATCCTGAATAAAGGGAGCATCGTATCCAATGAGCAACGAAACCTAGCCATTAAAAGAATTAAAGAATTCTATATAGAGAAAGGAAAGCTTGATGTAGAAGTCGTGGCTACTGAATTACCCGAAGAAGATAAGCAGAATTCTATCAAACTTGTATTTGATATTAATCTGAATGAAAGGGTAAAAGTCCAGGATATAACATTTGATGGAAATACTTTTGCTGATGACAAGAAGCTCAGGAGTAAAATGAAAAATACCAAGATCAAAGGTACCTTCCTGAGAAAAACAAAATTTGTTCCACCCAATTATGAAGAGGATAAGGACAATATCATAACTTTCTATAATCAAGAGGGATATCGAGATGCAAAAATCACTAAAGACAGCTTATGGCGAGAAGACGATGGTGACCTGATGATCAAGATATGGGTCGATGAAGGCAGGAGGTACTATTTCAGGAATATCAGTTGGAAAGGAAATACAAAATATACAGACGAACAATTATCTACTGTTCTTGGAATCTCAAAAGGAGATGTTTTCAACCCGGATATCCTGGACGAGAGATTGAATTTCAGTCTTGATGGCAGGGATATATCTTCATTATACCTTGACTTTGGACATTTAAGGTTTAATGTTGATCCGGTTGAAGTTGCAGTCGTAGAAGATAGCATTGACATAGAAATGCGGGTAACAGAGGGTCCTGAATTTACAATTGGCAATGTATACATAGAAGGAAATACCAAGACACATGAACATGTCGTAAGAAGGACTTTAAGAACGAGGCCTGGCCAGAAATTCAGAAGGACAGATATTATTAGGTCCCAACGTGAAATCATCAATTTGGGTTACTTCAACCCGGAAAATCTGGGTGTGCAGCCTATTGTTAATCCGGAACGTGGAACAGTTGATGTCTTGTATACTGTTGAAGAGAGGCCGGCGGATCAGCTGGAATTATCAGCTGGTTATGGTGGATTTAGTGGTTTGATTGGAACACTTGGGGTAACATTTAATAACTTCTCCATTGCCAATATCAAAGACAGAAGCACCTGGAGTCCTTTACCACAGGGAGATGGCCAGAAGCTATCTTTAAGAGCTCAATCCAATAGTAGGTTTTTCAGATCTTTCAACTTCTCATTTACAGAACCTTGGTTAGGAGGTAAGAAGCCCAATTCATTTACGGTGGGTGCGGTGAGATCTTCATTTGACTATACAACTCTGGATCAGGGATTCCTCGCCATTACCAGGGGTTTTATAGGCCTTGGATCACAATTATCCTGGCCGGATGACTTTTTTGCTTCAAGCAGCACACTAAACCTCGAGACCATCAACCTGGAAGATTACTTCAGGGGAGGATTTTTTGTAGAATCTGATGCAGGGGTTCTTGTTCCCGTAACTGATGGAAATATTAAGAACTTTAGTGTAAGACAGGTCATCGCTCGTAGTTCTATAAGTGAGCCATTATATCCGAGATCCGGATCTAAGGTCCAGTTGACCATCCAGGTTACTCCACCGTACTCCTGGTTCAGATCAGATAATTTCTTTGAATTAAGTGACCTCGAAAAAGAGAATGTAATAAGAGATCTAGAAAGACAACGAGGACCACGAAATCCGCCTACAGCTGATGATGTAGAATTGGCGATATTATCCGCAGAGAATTCAAGAAAATTTGAATGGCTGGAGTATCATAAATGGAGGTTTGATGCAGAATGGTACTTCAACATATTTGATAAGTTTGTCCTTGCGGCAAATGCTAAAATTGGAATTCTGGGAGCATACAGTGACAATATTGGGTTGACACCATTTGAAAGATTTGAGCTTGGTGGGGATGGTTTATCTAACCAGAATGTAGGTATCCTGGGAAAGGATATCATCGCACTTAGAGGTTATGAGGTCAGAGATCTTACCCAAAATCAAAGAGGTGGAGGAACAATCTTTAATAAATTTACGATGGAGTTAAGGTATCCTTTGAGTTTGAATCCCAACAGTACCATTTATATGCACACCTTCTTACAAGGAGGAAATTCCTGGGGTAGCTTTGATGACTTCAATCCATTTGATATGAGAAGGTCAGTAGGTGGTGGACTTAGGGTATTCTTACCTATGTTTGGACTTCTTGGATTTGACTATGGATTTGGAATTGATAAACAACTTACAGGAGATCAAGGATATGGAAGATTTAGCATCGTCCTTGGTTTCGAACCAGACTAGTCAACTATTAAAAATGTGTTAAGTGAGGATATAGGATATGACATTCACTTATTCCTCACGTCATAGACTTGAAATATAAATTAGAATATTAAAACCGCGTCATTAATATGAAACAAATTAGACCCTTTCTGTTGATCGCCATGATGGCTCTAACGAGTATAGGTGTATCAGCTCAAAAATTTGGACACCTTAATTCCAGATTATTACTTATGGAAATGCCTGAAATAAAATCAGCAGATAGTGAAATAGAAGCTTATTCCAAGCAACTATTAACTCAAGGTGAAACTATGGTTTCAGCTTTTGAGACCAACTATCAGGCATATGTATCAGAAGCCAATGAAGGTAAACTTTCTGCTCTTGATATGCAGAAAAAAGAATCCGCATTAAGAACTGAACAAGAAACAATTAAAAAATTCGAAATTGACATGCAGAACAAGCTTGTCGCTAAGAAAGAGGCGTTATACGCCCCTCTACTAGATAAGGTTAAAGCTGCAATTGATAAAATTGGCAAGGATAATGGTTACACCATTATATTTGACACAAGTGTTGCCGGAGCCATCGTACATGCTCAGGAAAGTGAAGATGTAATGGCACTTGTAAAACAAGAACTTGGCATCCAATAAAATAAATATTTAAAGATTTTGCCCGGATGAAGAATGATTCATACCGGGCTTTTTTTTGCCTTGGAGTTATTGAATCGGATTTCTAAAAATCTTGAAACTCCCTCTCTGTCTATAATTCCTATTCGATCTCCATCCTGATTAACAATACTTATTATTGACATACCCTGAGAGGACATCAATTTATATACATCCATTAACGTTGATTCCTCAGGAAGAAAAACGTGCTTATCGCTCATCCTTTGTCCTGCTAATAAATTTTTTACGTTGTTTTTAATGGCATCAATCAGAAATAATTCCGGGATAACACCAACTATTGCGCCTGTATGATCTGCAACAAGAAAGTTTTTCTCACCGCCCCGCAAATAAATATTCATAGGCAACTCAATCGGATCATCCACATTGATAATCGTATAATTTGGATTCACTATTTCTGTCACCTTGGTATTGCTCAGTACTTCTGTCATCATTACACTCTTATTTTCCGATCCTGCAGTGACGTAGATAAAGACACCTATAATAGTTAATAAGATGTGGGAGTTGATCAATCCGAATACAATAAAGCCAATGGCCAAAATCCTTCCGATCATTGAGGCAACCCTGGTAGCCTTGGATCTTCCAATTTTAATAGCCAGCAGTGATCTCAATACCCTACCTCCATCCATTGGAAATGCAGGTACTAAATTGAATACAAATAATGCTATGTTCATTACTATGACAAACCTTATAAATTCAGAAGGATACTTCAACAACTCCAATGACTCAGATGATGGAAATATTCCACCATTGTAAATACTGAGTGTGACGATGCTTAGGGTTACTGCTATGATGACATTGACCAATGGACCAGCAAGTGCGATAAACAGTTCTTTATAAGGTTCTTCCGGTATGGATTCCAGGCGTGCTACCCCACCAATAGGCGAAAGAATAATATCTCTTGTCTTCACTCCATATTTCCTGGCCATAATGGCATGTCCATACTCATGTAGAACAACACAGAAGAATAGAACAAGCATATACATTCCGAATGCAAGTATTTCTTTTCCATTCAGGCCATTGGTAACGCCTACGTACCCCACGAATAAAATCAGAAGCCCGAATGTCCAATGTATCTTAACGGGTATACCAAGATAGGTGCCGATATTCAGGTTTCCTTTCAAAATGATTCAATCAATTATGCTGTGCAGCGACCATAGGCTGGTACAAATTACCTTTGAGGATATCTCTGGAAATGACAATTTTTTGCACTTCAGATGTACCTTCATAGATCTGAGTAATTTTAGCATCACGCATTAATCGTTCTACATGATACTCCTTTACAAATCCATAGCCACCATGTATTTGAACTGCTTCAACTGTATGTTTCATTGCTGCCTGAGAAGCATATAACTTGGCCATTGAACTTGCAGTAGCATAATCCATTCCCTGGTCTTTGAACCATGCCGATCGATAAACCAGTAATCTTGCAGCCTCAATATCAGTAGCCATATCAGCAAGTTTAAATGCGATCGCCTGATGCTTGTGGATCGGTACTCCAAAAGCTTCTCTCTCTTTAGAATAAGCAAGTGATAATTCATAAGCACCCGCTCCTATTCCTAATGCCTGAGCAGCAATACCTATCCGTCCTCCCGCTAGTACTCTCATTGCGAATTTGAATCCAAATCCATCCTCACCTATTCGGTTTTCCTTTGGAACTTTAACATCACTATACATGATGGTGTGGGTATCTGAGGATCTGATTCCAAGTTTATCTTCTTTAGCACCTATGCTCACTCCATCAGACTCAGCATCAACTATAAATGCATTTATCCCTTTATGACCTAATTCCGGATCTGTCTGTGCGATTACAATATGAATTCTTGAACAACCACCATTGGTGATCCAATTTTTAGTTCCATTGAGCAGGTAATGATCCCCTTTGTCAACGGCTGTGGTTCTTTGTGATGTTGCATCACTTCCTGCCTCAGGTTCTGAGAGACAGAAGCAACCGATCCATTCTCCTGTTGCAAGTTTGGTGAGATACTTCAACTTCTGAGATTCTGTACCATATTCTTCCAATCCCCAGCATACAAGAGAATTATTAACAGACATCAGTACTGAACAGGAGTTATCAACCTTACTGATCTCTTCCATTGCTAGTACATATGATAACGTATCCATTCCTCCTCCTCCATAATCAGGGGATACCATCATACCTAAAAATCCGAGTTCAGCCATCATCCTGACCTGGTCTGTAGGAAATATCATTTTACTGTCACGCTCGATGACTCCGGGCAATAATTCTTTTTGTGCAAATTCTCTGGCAGCTTCTTTTACAGCCAGTTGTTCTTCGGTTAATTTAAATTCCATAGTCTAATTTGGTAGGGTTTATACTTATGTAAAAATATTAATTTCAATCCATCTTATCTCTACCTCGTTGTATCTGATCTATTCTCATTTCGAAATTTAGCCTTCATCATGAATTTCCATCAATGTCATAAAAGAGGCATATCGATCTTTATACCTGGCTTGTTGGTCATTGATCAATCTTTTAGAATGTTCATCTCTGTATTGAAAGAACTTCTCAATGGATGGAGACACGTATTGAATGGCGTAGTTCATGGAATCAATGCCTTCATTCCCAAGTATCATTGACATCTTATACTCTGAAAAACATCCGGTAGACATTACATCCGGGATATGATGCCTGATCATCCATTCTTTCCATTCATCGTGGACTTCCTTATCTATAGCAATTGTGATGTTGTATAATACTTTTCTCTTCATGTAGTTAAATGCATAAAGTCTGTCAGCAGATCAAAACTCACGAATAAAAGATACAAAAAGAAAACCCTTGAAATAGTAGAAAGGTTTGCTAAAAATGCAATAAGAACCAAGTCAATTAACTCTTGAGATTGGACTGCTGAAGATAATTCTCCAGAGCCATTGCCATAGAAGGTGATTCAGGTGCAGGAGCTTTAATATTAACATTCAGCCCCCTGCTGATTACTTCCTTAAAAGTAGAATTACCAAATACTGCGATCCTGGTATCATTTTGCTTGAAATCAGGAAAGTTTTCGTAGAGTGATTCAATTCCTAAAGGACTAAAGAATACTAAAATGTCGTAAGTCACGTCACTCAGATCTGACAGATCACTAGCAACAGTACGATACATCATTACATCCTTGAAATTGATATTATTGGTTTCAAGAAAACTAACTACATCCTTCGCTCCAAGATTAGAACATGGGAGCAAATACTTTTCTTCTTTATGCTTATTGAAATATCCACTGAGATCAGAAATTACTCGCTTTCCTACAAAGACTTTTCTCTTCCTGTAGACAATAAATTTCTGAAGATAATTAGCGATAGATGCACTAAGACAGAAATACTTAGTATCCTGCGACATTTTGACCCTCATTTCTTCACATAACCTAAAGAAATGCTCAATAGCATTCTTACTGGTAAAGATGATGGCAGAGTACTCATCAGGTCTTAATCTGTTCTTCCTAAACTCCTTTTCTGTTACCGGCTCAACATGAATGAATTGTCTCCAATCAATGGTCAATCCCCACTTCTTTTCCAAGTCATAATAAGGAGACCTTTCAGGTTTAGGTTGTGAAACCAGTATGGTTTTCACATCCTTGTAATTCTCAATGTATTGCTCAGCTTTGGTTGTGTTTCCTTTCGAAGACATATAACTTTATTATACTAAGTATTAAAAATTATGTCAATCACACACCCATATTACTGAAGAATCTAAAGATCAGCAAGGCAGGTGCGATTTCGAAGGTGCAAAGATACAGAAAAAAATGAAAAACATTGGTGCCATAATTGATGAGTCCAAGAAGAAATCCTTTTATCATCCTGATTATAAACAAAAAAGCAATCACACCCAGAATAATATAGACCGATGAAACAGAAATAAAATCAGGTGCATAGGCAATTAATAAATTAAAAGGGAGTAGTAACAGCCCCAATAAGATATTAACTACAGCGATCAAGAAACTATATTGTGAAGCTTCACGCTGAACAGGAAATATTACACCTAAAAAAAACATGGCAATGTGTCGAATCAGATATATCACAACAACTGCCAATAAAACCAATAACCAACTCGGAGCAGATGAAAATGAAGAACCTTTAATTAATAAGTAAATAAAAGTCGCACCATTAATAGCAAATACAATGTACAATAACAAAAAGCCACCATTCAAGCCATTATTTTCCTCTCTTTGTGTCAGTTTTAAAAGATTATCGTTGGTAAATGATTTAAAAACTTTAGAAAAAATATTACGCTTAACAGTCGCTACAACTGCAATTAATAATAGAGACAACAGGCTCAAACCGAATATTACCAGTCCGGAACCTTGTTTATCCGGAGCGGATACATCAGTATCCATCCTTGGAGATACAACAGAAGTTTTCCTAAGTTCCGATTTTCTGACAGGTACATGATCTACGTCAAATGGATTTTCAATAAGAGCTATATTCATATCAGAAGTAATGCTATCCTGACTTAATCCAGGAATATTCTGTACATCTGTAAGAGATTCCCCGCTACCAGATTGCATATAAATCGAATCCAGCCGATGTCTGATCTCAAATGGATTGCTATACTGGCTTAGGCCCATTGAGACCATACAGCAATTGAAAGCCAATATGTAGAAAAACTTATTCACAAGTGCAAATGTAACAATATTAGAATTTTTACTCCGATGGTATACCCTGATAAAGGATACTTATTGTTAATGAGCTGTTAAGCGGTTTACCTCAGGAAAAATATTATTTTATATTGCTGACCATAAGCATTTCATAATGCCCACAAAATACATCAGATTACTTATCATTCTTGGAGGAGCCATTATCCTGGGCATCATATTTTCCCAGTTATACTGGTTGATCAGGACCTGGGATCTCAAGGACCAGGAATTCGACCAGACTGTACAGATCGCTTTAAGACAGGTAGCAGGCGACATTGCTTCATACAATAAGACTGAGTTACCTAAGCAAAACTTAATTCAGAGGAGATCCTCCAATATTTATGCCGTTAATATCAATAGTACCATTGATGCCAATATTCTGGAAGACTACCTCATTCAACAATTTGAAGCCAACTCTATCAATACTGACTTTGAATATGCTGTATATGATTGTTTTGCCGATAACCTCGTTTACGGGAATTATTGCAAGTTGAGTGATCACGATAAAGCATTCATTAGGTCAGTGGATTTACCAAAGTTTCAGGATCTCGATTATTACTTCGTTGTAAAGTTTCCATCAAGAGAAAGCTATCTGATCAATAATATGCTGACTTCAGTGGTGTTTTCTGCAATTACAGCATTATCTGTGTTATTCTTTCTTTATACCATGTGGATCATATTAAAGCAAAAGAAACTATCTGAATTGCAGAAAGACTTCATTAATAACATGACCCATGAATTTAAGACTCCCATATCATCAATAAAAATCGCTGCTGATGTACTTGCATCCAGTGAAAATATAGAAACCGACTCACGGTTGAAACGTTACGCCTCGATTATTAAAGACCAGAATAAGCGTCTGAATGATCAGGTAGAAAAAGTACTCCACATTGCAAAAATTGAAAACGACAGTTTCAAGTTAAATCTTGAAACCTTCAATCCTGGTATTGTTCTGGAAGAGATCATTAATAATGAAGCACTTAAGCTGGAAAGTGGAACAATAACCTACTTCCCTTCAGAGGGAGAAATTAATATCCATGCAGACAGATTACATTTTACTAATGTGATTACCAATATTCTTGATAATGCCATTAAATATTCTACTGACAACGATCCTGAGATTGAGGTTAAATTATTGCAACATGATAAGAGCATGATCATCAGGGTCATAGATAATGGAATTGGGATCAGTAAGGAAAATCTTAAACGAATCCATGAAAAATTTTTCAGGGTATCGACCGGGAACATTCACAATGTAAAGGGATTCGGCCTGGGATTATTTTATGTTAAAAACATATGTAAAGCTCATGGATGGGATATTGCTGTGGATTCCACAGAAGGAAAGGGCACAACTGTTGACTTAATCATTTATAAGAATGGAAAAAGCTAAAATTCTTTACGTAGAAGATGATGAAACACTAAGCTTCATCACAAAAGACAACCTTGAATTGAATGGTTACGAGGTCACACATTGTGAGGATGGAGACCTTGCAATTGAAGCTTACAAGAAAGACCATTATGACCTGATCATCCTAGATGTGATGCTCCCTAAGAGAGATGGATTTGATGTGGCTCGAGATATAAGAAGGGTAGACACCAATATTCCCATCCTTTTTCTTTCTGCCAAATCAATGAAAGAAGACCGGATCCACGGACTGGAGCTGGGAGGTGATGATTACATCACAAAACCTTTCAGCATTGAAGAACTTATACTCAGAATAGAAGTATTCCTAAAAAGAAAATACATCAATACCGTCTCATTGGGCAGGTTGCAACTTGGAGCATATTATCTTGATTATTCCAATCTGAAACTTTTCCATGGTGAAGAATTGGTAAAAAATCTAACTCAAAAGGAATGTGACTTACTCAAACTGCTTATAGAAAATAAAGACAGAACACTTAAGCGAGAACTCATACTTGAAAAATTATGGGGAGAAAATGATTATTTCCTTGGCAGAAGTATGGATGTCTTTATAAGCAGATTAAGAAAATACCTTAAAAAAGATCCTTCCATAAAAATCGAAAATGTCCATGGAGTGGGTTTCAGGTTACTGAAGGACTAATTTGATTTTTGTAAAGGCTTAAATCCTAATACAGATTCTGCAAAGTCAAAGGTCTCATTCATTACTCCTTCCATGTCTTCAGATGTCATGTATGAAGTAATTACATGTCTACCAGCATCTGGAAATGAAACTTCTTTTTTCTGATCAGAAGGAGTTGATACCTGCTGAAAGAAATCTTTCATTCTATCTACAGAAACAATATCATCCTGATTTTCTTCATCCCGATAATAATATCCAATAAATAGGGGCTGCTCAATTTTCTTAAATGTTTCTTCTACCATGGTCTCTTCAATAAGCGCTTTTGTCGCAATTAATCCATTAATGTGGTATGCATCATTCCAATACTGCATTCGCTGAGGCGTATAAGTAATATGGTTTCTCTCCCCTCCAAAACTCATTCTTGCAATTTCATATCCCCAGGGCATTGTCAACATTTCACTCATAGGATCACGGATATCTATATTTGGGGAATACATGAATTGACTGTGGATCATGCCTGGATTATGTGCAGCTAAATAAGCGGATAGTGTACCTCCTGTACTACATGACATTACAATGACTTCATCACCCAGGATGCGTCCAATTGCAATAGCTTCTTTAGCACTTTCCATCAAATCTGAAGGTGTCAATTTTTCAAAAGAACTACTGTCCTGTAACCCATGACCGGCCAACCGGGAAAGAAATAAATTAAATCCATACCGTTGAGCAAAGGATTCATGCAGAGGATCTCCCTCTTCCTGGCTCGCTGAAAACCCATGAAGATAAACCACACTGAAAGATGTCTTCTGTTGACTGGAGTCAGCCCAGATTATTCTTGCTTCATTATCCTTCTTCATTCCTTCAACTGCCCCCTCCTTTGTTCTTATATATTCTTCAAGCTCATTAATTTTAATTTCAATTGGACCTATAATCGGGTCTACACTTTCATATTGAGGAGTTGGCCCTAATGCATACCCTAATAGGGCAAAAAGCACCAATGCTCCAGCTCCTATTCCAATAGATTTTACAAATTTCATTGATCTTATTTAATGTTACTGGTTCCCCTTCCCAAACAAAAATTCATAAGCCTTTGGGTATTCCATAGTCCAGAGTTTCTCGTTGTGACCCATACCATTAACAAGCCTTGTTCTTAATTGATCTTGTCCCAATCCACTTTCTTTCATCAATTCTATCATCCTATTCATCTCTGAAATCATTTCCTCACCTTCTTCTGACCCCATCGACATATAAATCTTAGAATCTTTCAATAAAAGAGGAATCCACTTTTCGACTTGATCAGAAACCCAAAATGACGGAGAAAATACTATTGCTTTAGAAAACACTTCCGAATAATTACTGATGGCGTAAAATGCCATCAATCCACCCATCGAAGAACCGCCTAAGGTAGTGTATGCTCTTTCAGGTTTTGTCCTGTAAAGTGAATCTACCATAGGTTTTAATTGATTGACGATAAAATCCATGGTCTCCTTACCCTCGCCAGGCCCAAATCGTTCCGAATCAAAAGGGTTGTATTCATTCATCCTCAATTCTTGTCCATTATCAATTCCAATAACAATGGCATTCGGTATGTCTAGTCTTGCAAGGCTATCCATACTTTCATCGATGTGCCATTCTCCAACATAACTGGTAGAATCCTCAAATAGATTCTGGCCATCCAGCATATATATTACGGGATACAGTTCATTACTCGTCTTATAACCCTGAGGAAGATAAACCCTCAGGCTTCTCCAGCGATCCAAAGATTTAATAAAAACTGAATCTATTAATACAATATCAGAAGTGGAATCTTCTTTTGATGAACTACCCTGTTTACTATTATCTTTACATCCTGTCATCAGAATTATAGCACACAGGATCATAGAATTTAATACATAGGAAGATACTCCGGAAGAAATGAAAAGATTATTGAAATACTTGTTGATCATTCTTTTAGCATTAATATTTATTGCAATAGTGTCTTTATTGATATTCACTGATCCGGATATTCCTGTTGATGAGATTAAAGAGAAGTATGCTTTAAATGCATCCAAATATATATCAATTGAAGGAATAGACGTCCATTATTCGATGGAAGGCCAGGGGCCTGATACACTGGTAATGATTCATGGGACAGGATCATCTCTCCATACCTGGCAGGGCTGGGTGGATATTATGAAAGACAGCATTGTAACCATAAGAATGGATCTGCCAGCATTTGGAATTACCGGCCCATTTAAAAACAGGGATTATACTACAGGCCATTACCTGGATTTTCTCAATCAATTTTTTGAAAAATTAGATCTATCCCGGTTTTCCATTGCTGGAAATTCATTTGGAGGATACCTGGCCTGGAATTATGCAGTTACATTTCCCGGGAAGGTGAAAAAACTGATCCTTCTAGATGCATCAGGATACCCATCTGATCATTCTGTAGGTGTATTCACACTAGCAAAAAATCCAATCACAGCCTCCATTCTAAAGCGTATCACTCCACGAAGCTTCATGCTTAAAAACTTGAAAGAAGTCTACGTCAGGGATTCCTTGATTGGAGATGAATTGGTAGATAGATATTGGCATATGGCTCGCCGAGAGGGAAATCGGCAAGCATTTATTGATCGGGTGAACAGGCCAAGTTCTGATCGATCAAATCTTATAAAGAAAATTCAACGCCCTACGTTGATCATGTGGGGGGATGGAGATACCTGGACGGATGTTGATCATGCCTATTTATATGAAAGAGATATCGAGGGTTCTAAATTGATTATGTATCCCAATATCGGGCATACTGTTATGGAAGAAGACCCAAAA
>JABDLO010000285.1 GCA_013002995.1 Saprospiraceae bacterium
TCTTTTCTTCATCGGTTAATGATAACCTGGATAATTTTTCAAGCTTTAATATTAATTCTTTATCTATTTTCATGGTTACTTATTCGATATGGTCCCATATATACTCGTCAAATGTAGTAAGAACGAATTATGTTCGCGTTTAATTGGGGACTTTATCTTCAAATATTATTTTTGAGCTTCGCAACGCACCAACCTTCATTTATGATTAAGCATGTAGCCATCGCCGGAAATATCGGAGCCGGAAAAACCACCCTTTCCGCAGCACTTTCTAAACACTATGGATGGGAAGCACAATATGAGGACGCCAGTGACAATCCTTACCTGAGCGACTTCTATAATGACATGAAAAGATGGGCATTTAACCTTCAGATATATTTCCTTAATTCAAGGTACAAGCAGATATTGAATATCCTTGCTGGAGATAAGACCGTTGTTCAAGACAGGACCATTTACGAAGATGCTTACATTTTTGCCCCTAACCTGTATGAAATGGGATTGATGTCAGAACGTGATTTCGCCAATTATATTGATCTCTTCAAGACCATGTCTTCACAGGTAAATGCTCCTGACCTAATGATATACTTACGATCCAGTATACCCAAGCTTGTAAATCACATACAGACAAGAGGTAGAGAATATGAAGGAAGTATGTCCTTAGAATACTTGAAAAGATTGAACGATCGATATGAAAACTGGATCGGAAACTATAAAGAAGGAAACTTACTGATTGTTAATACTGAGAATCTTGATTTTAAAAACAGCCAGGAAGATCTGGGAGCTGTTATTGAAATGGTAGACAGTGAGTTATATGGTTTATTTTAAAGTATCAATTGAAGCTCTTATCATTCTATTTTTACCTTGTATGTCCTGATGTAATTGTGCCTCATATCCAGCATTAATAAATACTCTAAAAGTCTCAGGACCTAAAAATTCGTTTATCTCTACATATATTCTTCCTTTTCCTTTGAATAGTTTAAGACCAATTGCTGCTAATCTCCTGTAAAATACCAATGGATCCGGATGATCCGGTATAAGAGCAGAGATGGGTTCGTATTTCAATACAGAATCAGTCATCATTCGTTTTTCTTCGCACTGTATATATGGTGGGTTTGATACAATGATATCCACTACCGGTAATAAATCCCAGTTCCCCTCATTCAGAAAATCCAATTCCAAAAACGAAACATCTACATCATATTTACCTGCATTGGATTTGGCTACCTGAATGGCTTCTTCAGATTTATCAAGGGCATATACCGTGGCTAAATTCAGTCGATCTTTTAATACGACTGCTATACACCCGGATCCCGTACCGACATCGAGAACAGATAACTGATTTTCCCTTTTGTGATTCTTAAGCACCAACGACACCAATTCTTCAGTTTCAGGTCTTGGTATGAGAACATCAGGATTTACATTAAATAGACGGTCATAGAAATATGCCTTTCCTACTACATACTGAATGGGTTCTCCGTTTTTGATTCTTAGGAGGTCTGATTCAATAATTTCGTGTCGATGTGGTTGTGAAATTGACTTGTCCCAATCTTTATCCTCATCATATATCCTTAACCATTGCTCAATGGTACGTGAATCAAAATCCTTCTCTAATACCTCAAAAAATATATTCCTGAGTTCCAGTTCCGATAACATGCTTACTTCTTTATGGCAAGTGGATAATAAAAACCTGTCTGATAAAATTTCTTCATACGCTTCCATCGGTCAAGTCGCATCTGCCTTTTAATTAAATTTAAAGTTTTTATTTCAATTTGGACTTCATGAAATTCATAATCCAATGATGACAACAAGGTCTGAAAGTCATGTTCTATCGAATTGAATAGATTACTTCCTTGTTCTGAAACCTTTATGACTGAAATTGCCTGCATGATATTACTAAGTGTACTTTCAGGGATTTCTTGAATATTCCGGTGTACACTTGAGGTCTCATCATATCTCCAGCTATCAATTTTGGTTTCTATAATCCCATATGGATTTCCACTTTCTAATACTTTTGACTCAAATGGAAGGTCCAGGAAGTTCAATAATCTTTTAACTGTTGCTTCAGGATGAGTAATAAGGTCTTCGTATTTTAATTGGTAATGATCATCATAATCCTTTGCTCGTAAAGCAGATGCCGTATTTAAGAGATAGATCCCGCAGGATTCTACCAGATTAAATCCTCGACGTATTAACGAATAGATGGTATCAAGAGGATTTCGGGTTAAATGGATGGTCTTGCTATTTTCAAATGAATTCAAAAATTCTTTAAACAAGAAGGCGTTTCCAGGAGTTTTCTCAAGCCAATGCGTTTTCCCAAATCTGTCAATCCCATTTTCAAAAAAGCCATCAGCAAATGATTGGAAATCTGAAGATTTATTAATCAATTCAATCAAGGAAGATGTAGTATGCCCATATTCTTCTGAAACCAGGTCTACTCCATTATACATATGGTAAGAATGACTCCTGATACCTTGAGGAAATCTTTTTAAAATATGCTTTTTATGGCCGGTAAAGTCCTCATACAGCTTCTTCTTAGTAAACAAGGATGTCTCATTACCTGCAAAAACAGAAGAGTGTCTGCTAAGGATGTTCTTTAACAATGAACTCCCTGTACTCCCGGATCCTCCAATCAAGATTCGCAACTTAGACATTGATTTGGTGTGGTTTTTGTCTTTGATAAACTCCACTAAATGAAGCAAAGATGAATAATGCTTCTTACAACGATCACATATTTCCAATAAATTCCCTTAACAAAGCAGATATTACCCTTATTGAAGCTGCTATTGGTGCCCTGGCGTATGCTTATGCCCCTTATTCCAATTTTCTTGTAGGTGCTGCTGTAAGACTTGATAATGGACAAATCGTTACTGGAGCCAATCAAGAAAATGCCAGCTACCCTTTATGCATGTGTGGAGAAAGAGTGGCCCTTTATGCTGCATCAATGAATGGAAGTAAATCCGATATAGATGCCCTTGCCATTGTTGCCAGAAACATGTCCAAAAGAATTGAGAAACCAGTTCCTCCATGTGGCGCCTGCAGGCAAGTCATTCAGGAATATGAAATGAGACAATCGTCCGGAATTAAAATATTGCTTAAAGGCGAAAGTGATGATGTGCTTGTATTTGATAATATATCAAGCTTGCTACCCTTCTCTTTTGACTTTTCTTACTTGCTCCCATCTTGATAATCAACTAGCTATTACTTAAATATTGTCTTGCTCTTTCATAATCTGCATCTGTGTCAATCCCGGTAATAGGAGGATCAATTACCTCCTTTACATGTATGTCCAGTCCATTATCCATCCATTTTAATTGCTCTAGTTTTTCTGCATCCTCCAATTCTGACCCTTTCATCAATCCGATCTTTTCTAATGCTGCTCTTTTATAACCATATATTCCAATGTGCCTGTAGTAAGGGTATTTTAAAATCCAGTCTTTGTACATCTCATCCCTTATAGCAGGGATAGCCTGTCTGGAAAAATACAGAGCCCGGTTCAGTTTATTGAAAACCACTTTTACATGGTTGTAATTGAAAAGGTGTTCGTTATCTTGAATTTTATGACACAGCGTACCAATAGAAACAGCCTCATCTTCCATGAGTCCCAGTATGCTTTCAAGATGATCATTATTGATAAAGGGTTCATCCCCCTGAACGTTGATGATAATATCACCCTCAAGCTGAGGAAGTACACTAATGAGCCTTTCTGTACCAGAATTGCAATCCGTAGAAGTCATTATGCATTGTACTTCAATATTAGAAACTGCTTCTGCAATTAGTTCGTGATCCGTAAGAACTACCACCTCATCGAAGCCTTTAAATCCATTAACTGCTTCTGCTACCCGCTCAATAATGGTCTTACCACCAAGATCTAATAAAAGCTTCCCTTTCAGGCGGCTGGAATCGTATCGTGCAGGAATACATGCTATTTTCTTCAAAACAAAATCATTTTAAGATAATTACATATTATAAAAAGTTTTAATATATTTGCTTATCAAAGCCGATTTCAACTATGAAAGCTGGAATAATCACGATTATAGCATTTTTTTTCTACACGAACATATATTCCCAATATATCCAATCTGCCTTTTTGAACAATGGCGATGAGATCGTAGTCGATCTTCAACCTGAGAATGGACTGGTGTACAACCACACCTTTCAGAAGGGAAATACCGTTTACAGTCTGTCAAGATATTTCCAAATCAGCATTGATGACATATTGAAGCTCAATAAACTTCAGTCTGTTACATCAATCGGATTGGGGCAGACTGTAACGGTTCCTTTCGATGCCAAGCTCATCTTTAAAGGTGAAAACCTGGATAATATAAAGTATGGTATATATATACCAGTTTATTATGAGGTCCAGGCCAAGGACAATTTATTCAGAATCTGTAAGTACTTCTTTGATCAATCGATCGAAAGCATGATGAAAAGAAATGATCTGAAGGATTTCAATCTTGCACTTGGACAGAGATTATTAGTCGGATGGTTACCTATAGACAGCGATAAAGAAGTAATCAAGCCTAAAGAAATCGGAAGCGTAAATTCTCACATTGAAATATCTGACACCATTGGTCTCTATATTAAGAATGAGCTTTTTAATCCTGACATTGAAGAACAGAAAGACAAGAGAAAGTTGGTTAAATCTAAGGGAATTGCAATCTGGGATAAATACAGCAATGATCAGAATAATATGTTTGCCTTACATTCTGAAGCTATGGCCAATTCCATCATTGAGATATATAATCCTTTGCTCAACAGGACAGCATTTGCAACTGTCGTAGGAGGAATTCCTACAAAAGCCTACCCTGAAGATGTCAGCTTAATTATCTCTCCCAAAGTGGCTAAAGCATTAGGTGCATTGGACTCCAGATTTTTAGTTGAGGTTAAATTTTACCAATAAGCCATATAACGCTACCTTCGCGCTGAATTTAAATCTCTATCAATAGTCAACTGATTGTCCCATCAGGTGTTCTTTATTGAATATAAGTAGTTGATATATGCAAATCTATAATAATATACTAGAGACCATCGGTAATACACCAATGATCAAATTAAATAAATCAGTATCTGATGTACCGGCACTGGTCCTAGGAAAGATTGAAACTTTTAACCCAGGTCATTCTATTAAAGATAGAATGGCGCTCAAAATGGTGGAAGATGCAGAGAAGGCCGGAAAGATTACACCCGGAGGTACTTTCATTGAATGTACTTCAGGTAATACCGGTATGGGAATTGCTATTGCCGCCAGTGTAAAAGGCTATAAATGTATATTCACAACCAGCGACAAGCAGTCCAAGGAGAAGATCGACTTATTAAAAGCACATGGTGCGGAAGTCATTGTATGTCCTACAAATGTAGAGCCAGATGATCCCAGATCTTATTATTCTGTAGCAGAAAAACTAAGCAAAGAAATACCAAATTCATTCTGGTGCAATCAATACGATAATCTTTCTAATACGCAGGCACATTACGAATCTACCGGACCAGAAATTTGGGAACAGACAGGAGGAAAAATTACCCACTTGGTCGTAGGTGTAGGTACGGGCGGTACCGTGTCAGGTACGTCGAAATATCTAAAAGAACAAAATCCCGATATCAAAATTTGGGGTATTGATACCTATGGTTCTGTTTTTAAAAAATACCACGAAACAGGAGAGTTTGATGAAAAAGAGATTTATCCATATATAACAGAAGGTATTGGTGAGGATATCCTACCTGAAAATGTAGATTTTGGCCTGATCGATCACTTCGAAAAAGTTACAGATAAAGATGGAGCAGTAGCAGCTCGTAAACTTGCAAGAGAGGAAGGAATTTTGTTGGGTTATAGTGCCGGATCAGCGTTGGCAGGATTATTACAGATGAAAGACCAATTGACAGCAGATGATGTAGTCGTAATAATTTTTCATGATCATGGAAGTAGATATATGGGTAAAATATATAATGATGATTGGATGCGCGAGCGCGGATTTATTGATACAGAAT
>JABDLO010000505.1 GCA_013002995.1 Saprospiraceae bacterium
CCTGAGAAATTACCTTATAGCAGGAGGATTCCTACATATTGATGACAATTATGGAATGGACCCATATGTAAGACTGGCGATGAAAAAAGTTTTTCCTGAATTAGAATTCATTGAGCTGCCATTTGATCATCCGATCTATCGATCAAAGTTTGAATTTAAGAATGGACTTCCAAAAATCCATAAACATGATGATAAACCTACCCAAGGTTTTGGACTTATCTGGGAAGGAAGGTTAATAACTTTTTACAGTTATGAAAGTGACCTGGGAGATGGATGGGAAGACCAGGAAGTACATAATGATCCTGCTGATGTAAGATTGAAAGCCCTAAGAATGGGTGCTAATATTATTTCATTTGTTTTTTCCCAGAATAGTTGATCAATCTATCTGTAAGAGACTATTTCGGATATACTTTTTAAGGTTTATCCAGAACGCCATAAAAAGATAAATAATAACAGGAGACCCCATCGTTACAAAGCTGATATAAATAAAATAGAGCCTTACCCTTGTTGCTTTTACACCCATTTTATCCGCCAGGAATTGACATACTCCAAATGAATATTTCTCTACAATATCTTTAAATGTCTGAATCATAACAGTGAACTTGGTTGAAAAATAAGGCTTTTCATCAATAAATTCAACAATGGTAGTACAATCAAATACTTCGCTTTGTTCAAAGATATATGCAATACCTATTTGGGTGTAATCGATCTTGCTACCTTTTGAGCTGCTTGATACTGTCTTTCAATAGGCAGAGTGGTATTGGTAGCAAATAAGTAAATGAAGTGCTCCTTGTCTCTCCAATAGTACTTGCCTAAGTCCTTATTGTATGCACCGGAGACCCCCATATCCCACTCATCAAATTTTATAGAAACTTCCGGATTACTTAAATCACGCTCTCCTTCTGTTATCTTATTATTAATGTAATAAGATGCAAATTCAGAATCACTTATATCTGTAGGTAATGGATTACTACTTACCTGCAACATGACAGCAGCATTTCCTAAATCCGGATCATCAATACTGTAGAAGGCAGAATTCGAATTTTTATCTGCCGCATTGTTGTTTATTACAACATCGTATATTTTTCCTGATTCAAGTCCTAGCCACTCTTCCATCTGCTCTTTCGATACAAGATCTGCAACAAATGGAACATTATCTCTGGTGGGAGCTACATAACGTTCTTCTTGAAGCTGTGTAGAATTAGGTGGTTGATCTCCGGGATCTGCTTTTTCAGTTGCCGATCCGCCATCATTCTTACACGCCACCATGGCTACTATTAATACTAAAAACAATAATCTGTACATGTTCTATATTTTAGCTCGCAAAATTATACCTATTTAACAATTCACGAAAATAATAATCAAATAACTCACCATTTTAGTATAAATCTGGGGTAATTTATGTCACAGGGAAACCCGCAGCAACCATTCATACATTTTTTCAGCAAGACAGCATTGCTCCCTTTATCTTACGTTATATAATCAACAATACTGAAATCATGAGGACATTATTCTTACTCATTGCTACAACTATTGCTTTTTCTTCATGTGATAAATCACATTCCATTAATGAAGAACAACATTCCATCTTAAGCGAAAAGTTAAACCTTCCTGCGGATGTATTTGATTATACTCCGGGATTTTCTCAAGCCTTAATTAACGATTTTCCTGAAATAAGAGATGCCTTAGAACGAGATGAAGTTCACGACCATCTAGCTACAATGGGTAGAGTCCTATTTTATGATAAAAGGCTTTCCAGGACCAATGAAATCTCATGCGCCAGCTGTCACCTCCAGGAGAGAGCATTTTCTGATGATAAAGCAGTAAGTCGAGGCGTCAATGATCTGACTGGAACAAGAAATGCACTCGCTCTTGCCACAACCATGGGTTTTGAAACTTCATATGGCTCTAACTTTTCTCTTCCAGTTTCTGGAGTATCAGCTTTTTTCTCCTGGGACGACTCAGTATTTGATCTCACAGAACAAAGCCTTAGAGCCATTGAGTCAGATGTAGAAATGAATATGGATCTTCAGGCAGTAGTAAATAAATTAGAAAGTGATCCTATCTATGGGGTACTAAATAAAAATGCATTTGGAACATCCCAAATTATGGAGCATAACATACTGGAAGCACTTAAATCATTTATGAATTCTATGTCTTCAGTGGAGTCAAAATTTGATAAAGGCCTGGTCATGACAAGAAATAATCCACAAGCTGACTTTCCCAATTTTAGCAATTCTGAAAATTTCGGAAAGTCATTATTCAATAGAGACTGCTCCAGTTGCCATGGAGATTCTCACAGCTTCAGTGTTACTCCTACTGCCAATAATGGACTCGATATATATTCCATTGACCCTGGAAAAGGAGGCGTAACATCTAGAGAACAAGATATGGGTGTTTTTAAAGTGCCATTTCTAAGAAATATTGAAGTTACAAGTCCTTACATGCATGATGGCAGATTTAATACACTGGAAGACGTGATAGATCATTACTCCAATGGAATTCAACCACATCCCAACCTGGATATTAGATTATTGGAAAATGATGGTCAACCAAAAAGATTTGATTATTCTTCAGAGGAAAAAATAGCTTTGATAGATTATTTAAAGAGTCTCACTGATCAAAATATTCTTACCGCTGAGAAATTCTCTGATCCTTTTAAGTAATCCAAACTTTCAAATCAGTCATATAAATTATTAAAATTTAATTTTGCAATAGATAAGCATTGTGCCACAAATGTCTTGAAAACAACACCTACTCAAAATTAATAACTGATTTCTTACAGGTATTTCTATAGAAATCAATAACTTAGAAGAAGAACAACTAAAACTCTTACTATGAAATCGCTCTTTCATTTATCATTCCTATTAATATTCGTTGCTGTATTTTCATCCTGTCAGGATGATCCTGCAATTGAGGAGAACATAAATAATGATAACTATGCCATTATATCTAAGTACTTAAATGTGCCGGAGGTACCATATAATTACACTCCTCAACCTCCACCACATGCCGGTTCTTTCCAAGGCAATCCAGATGATAAATTCTTGCATCCCGAGCAGATTAAATTGAGAAATTATAAAGCGAGAGCAGGGAGAGCATTATTCTATGACACCAGGTTATCCCATAACAATACGGTTTCATGTGCTTCATGTCATCATCCTGATAAGGCATTTGCAGATAATTTTCAGGCGAGCAAAGGCTTTGAAGGTATAAAAGGTCAGAGGAATAGTTTAGCCTTAGGTAATACTGTGGGATTTGAATTTGCCTATGGACCTGAAGAATCCACTGAAAGTGCAGCTTTTTCTTGGGATGATACAGTTGAGAACCTTCAAGCTCAGATAAAAATGGCCCTAACGCATGAAGTAGAAATGGGCATGACCATGGACGAGGTAGTAAGAAGGGTAAGAGAAGAAGAGTTGTATCAGGCCTTATTTGATGAAGCAGGGCCTCATAGAGAAATTAACGAAGACTTTGTCTTAGAGGCCATAGAGGCATTTGTAAATAGCATTATTGCTGTTGATTCTAAGTTTGACAAAGAAATGAATAAGATCAGTTTTCCTGATCCTAATGTAGATTTTGCCGGATTTACAGAAGAAGAGAATAGAGGTAAAGCTTTATTCAATCAGAACTGCTCTTCATGTCATGGTAAAGCACACACAGGTGTTGTAAAAGCGGCCAGTAATAATGGGCTGGAATTAAATTACTCTGACCAGGGAAAGGGAGCTGTAACCGGAATGGTAGAGGATCTGGGAGTATTTAAAGTGCCATTTTTAAGAAACATTACGCTGACAGGGCCATACATGCATGATGGTAGATTCGAAACCCTGGAAGAAGTTTTAGATCATTATAGTGAGAACATTCAACCTCATCAGAACCTGGGTAATCAATTGAGGAATCTTGAAGGACCTAAAAGATTTGATTTTTCTGATTCAGACAAAGATGCCATTGTAGCATACCTTCACACCTTAACTGATAATAGTATTGCAACTACTGAAAAGTATCAGAACCCATTTAAATAAATTAAAGTCTTTCGACAAAAAGAAAAAGGTCTTTGGGATAACATCTCAAAGACCTTTTTTACTATCCGTATTTAGAATTTCTATTCCTGCTTTTCTTCCATCACACTGAATAAATCAATCTTCATTTCTCTCACTTTTTCCTGGAAGGGTGTCCATTTCTCATTAAAGAAAGATGTCACGGCTGAAGTAACTTTTTCTGTTTCAATCCTTGCTCGGCTGATGGTATTCATGGCATTGTCTCCGGGTACCCCCCAACTGCTATTGACATATCTTCTTACTCCTCCAAGTACTGAAGAAAGATTATTGGGGTTGCGTTGGATTCCTTTTAATCCCTGAGGATTAAAATATAAAGTTTCAAGACTATCAAGATCCCCTGTAAGTTCTTTTAAATGCTTCAGCATATCAACCTTAGAAGTATCTTGTTGTACTTCCAGCACTCCTTTAATTAATTTGAGGGTTTTCTTCGCCTTATTTATCTTACCCCAGCTTTCTCTTGCTTGATCAATGATCTGGGAATAATCCTCCATGATTTGTCTTTTAGCTTCAAGATCGCTGACTTTCCATTCAATACGTGGATCCATCTTTACCTCAACCATAGTCGAGTCCATATTCCCGTTGTAAGCAAAGTGTAGTTTATACGTTCCTGGTAAGACATCCATGCCACCTGGCAAGTCAGCATCCGGTTTGCGTTCTCTTCTGGAAGGAAAAATGATTCCATCCTCTTCTAATCCCCAATAAATCCTGTTCAATCCATCATCCAACGACCGTTTGAAAGTACGAATGGTATCACCTGACTCATTGGTAACCTTAACCAATACATCCTTCTTCTTCTTTTCCTTTTTATCATCCATATCACCAGGTTTCACCCATAAGGACAATCTTGCACCTCCCATCCATCGATTGTCTCCATTAAAATCTCCCTGGGCATTAAATCTTATTCCTTCATATGACCGTGTGGAAACATGATAAGCATCAGGAGTATCAAACGCCAGGAAGTCGTTATCTATCAACTCGATACCATTATCGGCCATTTTACGCAATGGATTGATGTCATCCAGAACCCAAAAAGCCCTTCCAAAAGTTGCTAATACCAAGTCACCTTCACGAGGATGAATCTTCATATCCCTGATCTGAACATTGGGCATACCCTCACTCCAATGTGTCCAATTTTTCCCTTTGTCGAATGATATGTACAGTCCTCCATCAGTACCCAGAAAAACTAAATTAGGAGAATGGTCATCCTGAACGATGCTACATACAAAATGATCCACCTGCGAGTCATCAGCTACACGGGTCCAGGATTGTCCGTAGTTACTGGTGTGATATGTGTATGGTTTAAAATCATTGCGCCGGTAATTGTTAGCCACCACCCATGCTTCTGCTGCATTATCGTGAGACACTTCGATCTGGGGAATCCAGGATCCTGAAGGAAGGCCTGGCAATCTTGAAGCTACATTGTTCCAGGATTGTCCACCATCTTGAGTGATCTGAAGGTTTCCATCATCAGAGCTGGCCCAAATAACTCCTTCAGTTACTGGAGAAGGGGCAATAGCTAGAAGAGTAGTATGATTTTCAGCATTGGTTGCATCTATTGTCAATCCTCCACTTATGGCTTGTTTCTGCTTCGTAGTATCATTGGTAGTCAAATCAGGTGAAATGATCTGCCATGACTTTCCACAATCAGTGCTATAATGGACATACTGGCTTCCAAAGTAAACACCACAATCGTTGAATGGATCCTGTGCAAGAGCAGCATTCCAATTATACCTAAGGGGTTTATGATCAGGATGAGTAGGCTTTACAAATTGTGTTCTTCCCGTTACTTTATCGTACAGTCCGACATTCCCACCTTGTGACATGGCGTAACCATATCTACTATCAGACGGCAATGGAGACACATCAAATCCATCACCAAACATCAACTCCTGCCAATCTGAATTTCTAATACTACCACTTCTTAACACATATGCCGGGCCTCCCCACGATCCATTGTCCTGCATACCTCCATACACATTGTATGGGAATTCATTATCAATGCCTACATGATAGAACTGCCCTACCGGAAGATTATCAACAAACTCCCAGGTCATCCCGCCATCTCTTGAGATGTTCATTCCACCATCATTACCATTCAAAAGAAAACTTGGATCACTTGGAGAAATCCAGAAGGCATGGTGATCAGGATGAACTGCATTTCCATAATCCGCAATCTGCCTGAATGTTTTTCCTCCATCCTCACTCAATGAAATGTAAGTATATATATTAAATATACGGTTCTCATTACCTGGATCAACATAGATCTCAGAGTAATAAAAAGGTCTGTTTCCTATATTTTTCTTTGAAACCAAAGACCAGGATGCCCCACCATCTATAGACTTGTACAATCCATTTTCTTTTGCTTCAATCAGAGCATAAACAATATTGGGTTTAGATGGAGCAAAGGCCAACCCGATCCTACCCAGGTCTCCTTTTGGCATTCCGTCTTCTTCTTCAAGTCTCTTCCAATTATCTCCTCCATCATAGGTCAGGTACATTCCGGATCCCTCTCCTCCTGAAGTGAAATCCCACGGAGTACGTTGATGCTGCCACATACCCACAATAATTTTATTTGGATTAGAAGGATCAACCACCATATCCGCCGGTCCGGTAAGATTATTTACAAAGAGTATTTTATCCCATGTCTTTCCTCCATCAGTTGTACGGTAAACTCCTCTTTCAGGATGTGGCCCCCAGGGAGATCCTGTTGCTGCAACATATACTACGTCGGGATTATCCTTGTGTACAATGATGCGATGTATGACTTTTGTAGCTTTCAGGCCCATTAACTTCCATGTCTTTCCTCCATCAATACTTTTGTATAGTCCACCACCTACATTGACTGAATTACGAGGATTTCCCTCCCCTGTACCGACCCACACCTCTGCAGGATTAGACTGATTGATTTCAATAGCACCTATAGATAGTGTGGATTGATCATCAAATATGGGTTTCCATGAAATTCCACCATTTACAGAAAGCCACAGTCCTCCTGAAGCTGCTCCAGCAAAAATCCGGTCCTCATTGCTCAAATCAACATCTATAGCTGTGACCCTGCCACTCATTCCTGCAGGTCCAATATTCCTGAATTTCATGGCTTTGAAATCTTCAGGATTGAATTGTCCATCCATGGTAAACTGTATTACCATGAGAAAAATCAATACTATCATTCTTTTCATTTCAGTGGTTTATATTTATTTAAATAACTGGTCAATAGTGTATTTCTGCCTGCTCAATAAGGATTTTAAGGCTCCAATTTACAATTCCCTGACATCTTAAATTGAAATAATTGGGTTTATTGATGATAATTATATGTAGATCTATAACTTATAATTGATCTCTGCGTTACTATCACTGTTATGCTTAATTTAATAGACTTCTGAAGGATGTCTATGGATTTTATTAGGCACATTACGCAAGAATCCTATTTTTGCCCCTATGCAATTTTTATATCCTCCATTTCTTTGGGGTTTATTGGCCCTATCAATACCAATCATTATCCACCTGTTTTACTTCAGGAGGTTTAAAAAGGTATCTTTTACCAATGTCAGGTTGTTGAAGGAAATTAAGGAAGAGACATCTTCGCGAAATAAATTAAAAGATCTGATTATTCTTGCCATGAGGCTTTTAGCCCTGGCTTTCTTAATATTTGCATTTGCACAACCATTTATCCCAAGAGGAGAAGATGTGAAGCAAGGCAACAATGCGGTAAGTATATTTATTGATAACTCATTCAGTATGAGTTCTACCAATAACCAGATACCTATCCTGGATATTGCCAAGGAAAGAGCAAGGGAAATCATCAGAGCTTACAGCAATAGTGACAATTATCAGATCTTAACCCAAGACTTTGAAGGAAGACATCAACGACTGGTGTCACAAGAGGATGCACTTTCATTGATTGATGAAATCAATATTAGTCCTGCGGTGCAATCTATTTCATCAGTAGTCAATCGTCAATTCCAGACACTCACCAGGGAAGATGCCAATCGCATCAGTTATGTGATTTCAGATTTTCAGGAAAGCATTATATCAGGAGAAATGCCATCGGACTCTACTATTGAAGTAAACCTCGTCCCCATTGCTTCAGTACAGGAAAACAATGTGGCCATTGATTCTGTATGGCTTGAAGCTGGAGTTGCATTTCAGGGACAGACCAATAAACTTCTGGTGAGGGTAAAAAACCATGGTGAGGAGACTGTTGAAAATGTAAGACTTTCAATTGCCTACAGCGGACAGGAAAAGCCAGAAGGAAGGCTGACCATCCCAGCCGGAAACACCATAACCGACACCATCAATTACAGTGTATTTAATACCGGGTGGCAGACAGCTGAAGTGAAAATTTCAGATTTTCCGGTTCAATTTGATGATAGCTACTGGATCAGTTTTTATGTAGAAGAAGAAATTGACATCCTTGTTATAAATTCAGGTCCTGCCAATAGATATCTAAATGCCTTTTTCAATGGATTGCCGGCATTTAATGTAACTACCAGTACACCCAATTCAGTAAACTTTGGTAGTCTTACTGATTATAATTTAGTTATTATCCATGACATTACATCTATGTCAACAGGCATGCAGTCCTCAATTACAGATTATATTTCTAATGGAGGCAAACTTTTATTTTTTCCTTCTATCAATGCTAATCTTGAAAACATAAATAATTTTCTCACTGCCAATGGCAGTAACCAGATCAGGAATTACCTAGAACGAGAAAGAAGGGTATCCTCCATTAATACAGAAGAATTCATTTTTAATGATGTATTTATTGATAACCGGGGAAATCTTACACTACCTACTGTCAGTGGATCATATGAGATATCTTCATTTCAATCTAGAGCAGAGGAACGGTTGATGACTTATAGAGATGGTGGAAGTTTCCTGGGAAAATACATTAAAGGCAACGGGATTCTTTATCTGTGCTCATCAACACTGGATCCCGATATAAATAATCTGGTTGTGAATGCAGAAGTATTCGTTCCGATGATATTTAAAATGGCTATAGCTCAACCATTTGCATCTCCTATTTCCTATACCATAGGATCCAATGATCCCATAGAAGTAAAAAGGAATATTAGTGGAGGTGATATTGTATATAAAATTGAAGGAGCCACAGAATTTATACCATCTCAATTGAACCTCGGCCCCAGGATATTACTTAATGATGGTGATCAGATTAATACTTCAGGGATTTATGATTTAAAAATTGAAGATCAATTGGTCAAGAAACTGGCATACAATTATGATCGCACAGAAAGCAATCTAAAAGTTGCCGATCTATCTGAAGCCAAGCTTCCATACAGGGTTATGCAGAATAACCTTAGTGCTGATCTTACGTCAGTAATCACTGAAAAAGATAAAGGCATCACCTTATGGAAATGGTGCTTAATTTTATCTCTTGTATTTTTTGCTGTAGAATCTTTACTTTTGAGGTTGTGGAAAAAATAATGAAAGGAGAAAATATAAAGTAAATTAATATCTCTTTTCGCCGCCAAGCTAAACATGGACATTTTAATTAAAAAGGCTCTCATTCACGATCCTTCTCTGAAGCATCACGGTCAAAGAAAAGACATCCTCATTTCTAAGGGCATCATTAAGAGCATTGCAAAGAATATTTCTTCATCTAATATTCTATTGATAGAAGGGGATAACCTCCATTGTTCTATAGGCTGGTGTGATATTGGAACTCATCTGGGAGAGCCAGGCTATGAACATCGAGATACGACGCAGACCTTAAGCGATTCTGCTTCGAAGGGAGGCTATACCGGTATTGCTCCATTTCCTAATACCATACCGGTTATTCAATCAGCAGCCGATTTAAAATACATCAAGTCTTTATTTGGGAGCAAAATTCAAGACCTCTACCCGATTGCTGCCATCAGTAAAGATCTGAAAGGAAATGATTTAACTGAAATCAAGGATTTAATTCACCATGGTGCATTTGCGTTAAGTGATGGACTTCAAGGAGTGCAATCATCAGGATTATTATTAAGGGCCCTTCAATATACGTCAAGTGAAAAGATTCCTATCATCGACCATGCATTTGATGTAAGCCTCACTGATGGAGGGCAGATGCACGAAGGTAGTGTAAGCATTTCCTTAGGGATGAAAGGCATACCTTCAATTGCAGAATCTATACAAGTCCTCCGTAATTGTAAGCTGGCCAAGTATTCAGATGCAACCCTTATTGCTCATGCAATCTCTACAAAAAAATCTCTGCAGTTTATCCAGGATGCTAAGAAGAAACAGACAAATATATATTCTACTGTTTCTTACCTCAATCTGGTAGCTGATCATAACATGGTTGAAGGATTTGACTCTAATTTTAAAGTGACACCTCCATTGCGACTTCCATCTGACAGCAAGGATCTCTTTACTGCAGTTAAAAAAGGAAGAATTGATGCAATCATTTCTAATCACGTGCCGCTGGAGTCAGAAAAGAAATTTCTGGAGTTTCCATACGCAACACCCGGAGCGATAGGACTGGAAACTTGTTTTTCAGCATTAAATAGTAAGTATGGTGAAAATAATCTGGATGTGATCATTAATGCACTGTCAGTCGGTCCGAGACGCATACTTAATATTCCTATTCCAAGTATTAAGACAGGAGCAAAGGCCAACCTGACCATTTTTGATCCAGATATGGATTGGACTTACGAAAAAACAGCCTCATTATCTGACAATTCCCCTTATAAAGGAGACTCATTCAAAGGTAAGCCCATAGCCATTATTAATGGGTCTAGATTCCATATATCAAAATAATTGATATATCTTCACCTGCACAGGGTAATTAGAAGAGGAATTAATGCCAATCGTCGATGACATTTGATTGCCATCTTAAAGTTTGACATTATATTCTACATTATTCAACTTATATTTTAACCAACTAACAATTATAACTCACTATGGAAAGTTCAGTATCTACCTTTAATGCAGGCACGAGATTTGGCCTGTTTACAGGATTGGCTTTGATAGCATTTGATTTAATCTTATACGTTGCAGGAATGAAAGACCCTGCTGATCCCAATCCTGTTCAGCATATGGCATGGATCATCCTCATTGCAGGGATAATCATGGGTATAAAATATTTTAAGGATAACAACGAGGGTATTATGTCTCTGGGTGAAGCCATGGGATCCGGAACAATCGTAGCTGTGATAGCAGCATTAATCGGTGCAGCTTATCTTATCTTTTTTATGAATGTCATAGATCCTACTTTTATTGAGGAAGTAAGAGCTGCAGCTAAGCAACAAGCTATGGAACAGAATAATCTTTCAGAAGAAGATTATGAGCAGGTGGCAGGGATGATGAATACATTTACATCACCGACTTTCCTTGCTATTTCTTCAGTTATCATATACGCAATTATAGGAGCCATCATTTCTTTAATTGGAGGATTGATCATGAGAAGTAAGTCTCAGGTATAATCAATGCAATCGGCATGGTTTTTTCCTTTATTTTTGCCTGAATGAAGGATATCTCTATTGTAATTCCACTTCTCAACGAAGAAGAGTCTCTTCCCGAGCTCACATCATGGATAAAAAAAGTGATGGAAGCCCGGGATTTCTCATATGAGATCATCTGTATTGATGATGGAAGTACTGATAATTCCTGGAATATTATAAAGGACCTCCAATCATCTAATCAACATATCAAGGGAATTAAATTCCGAAGAAACTATGGTAAATCAGCAGCTCTCAATACAGGTTTCCATGCAACTGAGGGTAAAGTTGTGATAACAATGGATGCTGACCTCCAGGATAGTCCTGATGAGATCCCTGAATTATATGATATGATTGTTAATGATGGATATGACCTTGTATCCGGATGGAAGAAAAAAAGGTATGACCCCATCACCAAGACCATACCGACTAAACTATATAACGCTGTAACGAGGTGGATGTCAGGCATCAAGCTCCATGATATGAATTGTGGATTAAAAGCATATAAGTCTGATGTGGTTAAGGAAATTGAAGTGTATGGGGAGATGCACAGGTATATTCCGGTCATTGCCAAATGGGCTGGATTTAAAAACATAGGTGAGAAAGTTGTCCAACATCAGGCCAGAAAATATGGAAAAACAAAATTTGGATTATCCCGGTTTTTTTACGGCCCGTTGGATTTAGCGTCCATCATGTTTGTAGGAAAATTCGGAAAACGCCCAATGCATTTTTTTGGTGTAATAGGTATTCTTTTTACATTCATTGGGACAGTCACACTACTTTACCTGAGTTTGTCAAAAATCATTTATGGAGTTACAAGAATAGCTGACAGGCCAGCCTTTTTTCTTGGAATGCTACTTATCATTGTGGGTATTCAACTCTTTATTGCAGGATTCTTAGCAGAACTTAGTAGTCGGAATGCTCCCGAAAGAAATAACTATAAGATCGAGGAGGAGATTGGATAGATTGGATAGATTGGAAATTAAAAACTTAGCTGCCGGCAGGCAGGTCTTTCCAATTAACAATCAACAATCTCTTAAAGCCTTCCTTTCTTTACCCCGGGTTGTTTGATCTCAAAATCTTCTTCGTCCTTAGAAGCTCTGACCATGGCTCTTACATCTTCCAGAAGCTTTTTGGCATCATAAATAATCCCGTCCTTGATCGTATACTTCACTCCACCGACTCTGACAACTTCGTTATCCTCGGTTAACTTGATGGCTCCTGTTCCATACAAGACCTTGAGATTGGTTAATGGATTCTCTTCAATGAGGATCAAATCTGCTAGCTTTCCGATTTCTACCGTTCCGATCTGATCATCCATACCCAGTGCTTCAGCTCCATTCAATGTAGCTGACATGATTACTTCCAATGGATGAAAACCTGCTTCTCTAAGTAGCTCTAATTCCCTTATAAATCCAAATCCATACAACTGATAAATGAATCCGGAATCAGATCCGGCAGTTACTCTTCCACCTCTGTTCTTGTACTCATTGACGAACTTCATCCACTTTTGATAGTTACGCTTCCATGCTACTTCCTGTTCTGTACCCCAGAAATGCCAATACGATCCATGAGAGATCTTGCTAGGTGCATAAAATCTCCATAAAGAAGGCATCGTATATTCTTCATGCCACTCTAATCTTCTGTTTCTATGAAGGTCCCGACTTGCTTCATAAATATTAAATGTAGGATCAATGGTGAAGTCCAGTTCCAACAATTCATCCATCACTTCATACCACTTTTCAGAACCGGGTTCTGCAGCCTGTTCCCACAACCTTCCAGCCTCTTCAAATCGATGTTGTTCATTCTGATAATTATAGTCAAGGGGATAATCCTGAACCGTCCTTTTGTCAAATAATGCTTCCGGCAAACCATACCAATGTTCCATGGTGGTCAATCCTGCGCGTGCAGAATTTAATACATTCCATCTTGCTACATCAAGCTGGGCATGATGACATGCAGATCGCAATCCAAGTTTTTTATTCTCATCCAATGCGGCAAACATAATATCAGGAGCAGCACCAAAAAACTTTATTCCGTCTGCGCCTTTATCTCTGTTGTCTCTCACCCATTGTCTTGCCTGTTCAGGAGTGCTGATGGGATCTTTACTGCCCATTCCGAATGCCGTGTACGCCATTATTCTAGGAGCTGTAATCTCATTTTTTAAACTCTTAGCCCGATGTTCCAATACCCAGTCAAGGCCATTTCCACAAGAAGGATCTCTTATGGTTGTAATTCCGTGCCCCATCCACAACTTGAACACATATTCTGCATTGGCTCCTTGAGATTTCCCACCTATGTGTCCATGCATATCTATCAATCCAGGAAGTAAATACATCCCTTCAGCGTCAAGTTCTTTTCCTCCTTCTTTCAACTTAGGTCTGTTATCATCATTGATTTCAACTCCCGGATAACCTACGACCTTAATATCTTTGATGATATTATTTTCGATAACAATATCAACAGGGCCTCTGGGAGGAGAACCATTACCATTGATTAAAGTGGCTCCTCTGATGATCAACTGAGGAAAAGGCCCCTCTCCTTCTTTAACTAATGGAGCAGACTCCACCTGAGCGGATCCAATTGTATAAAGCATCACACAAATCAATAATAAAAACAGTTTTTTCATAGATGGTAAGATTTTCTTTCTGATTGGAGAAAGATACAATTAATCAGACATTTAAGTTGAAAGATAAATGGAATTAGCACTCAGGAGCTGAAAGATCAATGGCAAGGCCTCCTTCAGAGGTTTCTTTATACTTCCTGTTCATATCCTGGGCAGTTGCCCACATGGTTGCGATAACCTTATCGAGAGGCACTTTGGTATTGGAAGTATCGGTATCAAGTGCGAGTTCGGCAGCATTAATTGCTTTAATTGCACCCATTGAATTTCTTTCTATACATGGTACTTGCACCAATCCATTAATCGGATCACACGTCAGACCCAGGTGATGTTCCATAGCCATTTCAGCTGCAGCTAATACTTCCTTTACTGTACCACCTAAGACATGTGTCAATCCAGCTGCTGCCATAGCTGATGATACACCAATTTCCGCCTGACATCCTCCCATTGCAGCAGATATTGTAGCTCCTTTTTTAAATATGCATCCGATTTCTGATGCGACACTCAGGAATTCTATAATTTCTTGTTCTCCCGCTTTCAGGTTGTACCTGGTGAGAAAGAACATCAATACCGCTGGTACCACACCGGCACTACCATTGGTTGGTGCTGTGACAACTCTACCCATATCAGCATTTTCTTCGTTCACTGCAAGAGCAAAACAACTCACCCATTTAAAGATCGATGATACCGTAAAGTCACAATGTTTTAAACACTCCAGCCAATCTTTTCGATTCTTGTAAATTCTATCACGATACATTTTCTTGTACATGACAGGGGCTCTTCTTCCGACATTCAATCCTCCCGGCAAGACACCTTCTGTATGACATCCACGATACATAGAATCAAGCATTACATCCCATATTTTCATTAAATAAGATCGGAATGCTTCTTCACTCATATAACTCATCTCATTAGCTCTGACAACTTCATAGATTGACTTACCGGTATCGTTACAATACCGTTCAAGATCAGTTGCTTTCTCAATTGGATACGGATGCTTACTGTGTTCACCGGTAAGAGTTAGTTCCTCACCTTTATTT
>JABDLO010000534.1 GCA_013002995.1 Saprospiraceae bacterium
ACTTATGATTGTGCTCTGTATGCATTAAACCATGGTGTTGCTATGAATGTAGCAGGTGGGACACATCACGCCTATTCCCACAGGGGGGAAGGGTTCTGTGTGTTCAACGACATGGCCTTAGCGAGTAACTTATTATTGAAGAGGGACATCGTTAAGAAAATTCTTATTGTTGACCTGGATGTTCATCAAGGAAATGGGACGGCTCATATATTTCAGGATGATGATCGCGTATTTACCTTTTCGATGCATGGAGAACGGAATTATCCATTGCGTAAGGAGCGATCAGATCTTGATATAGGCCTGCCGGACGGTACTGAAGATGATTTTTATTTGAAGACATTAAAAAATACGCTGCCAAGGCTTATTGATCAAGTTCAGCCTGATTTGATCTTTTACCTTTCAGGAGTAGATATTCTGGATACTGACAAACTGGGACGACTCTCCTGTACCAAGGAAGGTTGCAAGGAAAGGGATAGATACGTGTTAGATACATGCAAGCATAATAATATACCTGTAGCCATTTCAATGGGAGGAGGATACTCACATCGGGTGGCAGATGTGGTCGATGCGCATTGTAATACGTTTAGGGTTGCACATGAGATTTATTTTTAGTTACAAGCATTATTAAGTATTACTATTCTGGTTTGCTTGAATCTTTTAGAGTTATTTTGTGATAGAAAGTTTTGAGACGTTGGTTACGAGAATCTTTGGTTTAAGTTCGGAAACTTAAACCAACGAAGTAGCTTTCAAGGAGTAGTGGCAGTCAAAGTATAGTATATACGGTTTAAGATCGGAAGCTTAAACCAACTAAATGGGGTGTTTTTACTTCCACAAATCAACAACTTTTCGAGTCTCTGCTTACATTTACGCTTCATGTCAATAAATCATTCATACGCAACAGTGATATTTCCCTTAGCGGTTCCGAAACCTTACACTTATAAGATTCCTGAAGAGTTGCAAGGAAGTATAAAGAAAGGGATAAGGGTAGAGGTTCCATTGAGGAATAAGCTGTATGCAGCTTTGGTTGTTGAACTTCATGGAGATATCGAACTAGAATATCGTCCCAGGTATGTCAATGCCATTATTGATGAGGTGCCCATCATCAGTGATGTTCAATATAAATTCTGGAAGTGGTTGTCGGTTTACTATTGTGCCTCACTTGGAGAAGTAATGAATGTCGCCCTTCCATCTGGTCTTAAACTTTCCAGTGAGACTAAGATTATACTCGATCCGAGGGTAGAGGAGGATTTTCAGGGATTAGAAGACGATGAATTTATGATCAGTGAGGCTTTGTCTATCCAGAATGAGCTGACCATTGGAGAAATCAAGGAAATTCTCAATAAGAAGACGGTTTATCCCATTATAAGAGCTTTGCTGGAACGTGGGACCATCTATGTGAAGGAAGAATTGATTGAAAAATATAAAGCTAAGACAGAAACGTATCTGAGGACTACTTCTTATTACAGAGCGGACTCCAACCGGCTCACCGAGGCTCTGGATTTGTGTAAACGGTCAGAATTGCAGACCAAGGCCATCCTCGCATACACTCAACTTTCAAAAGAAACTGAATGGGTAGCCCGGGCAGACCTTTACGATCTGACGGGTATTAATAAGTCCGTACTGGATGCTCTTGTTAAGAAGGACATCATTGAAGTAGAGAAGAAAGAAATCAGCAGACTTGCCCAGGGCGATGAAGGAGGTGGTGATATACATCCATTGTCCCCGCTACAAGCAGAATCTCTGACTGAAATTAAAAAGCTCTGGGAGGTCCATGATGCAGTCCTTCTCCACGGTGTGACAGGAAGTGGAAAGACAAGAGTTTACATTGAGTTGATCATGGAAGCGCTTGCGGATGAAAAGCAAGTCCTTTACCTGCTTCCGGAAATTGCCCTTACTGCCCAAATCGTTCAAAGATTGAAGGCTGTATTCGGTAGTAAGGTTCAGGTGTATCACAGCAGAATGAGCAATCATGAACGTGTGGAAATGTGGCGAGCGGTGAAGGCTGGACAATCAATAGTCATTGGAGCCCGATCCAGCTTATTCCTCCCATTTAATGACCTTGGAGTAATCATTATTGATGAAGAACATGATCCTTCATATAAGCAACAAGACCCTGCTCCTCGATATAATGCAAGAGATGCAGCAGTGTTTCTTGCTATGAGTTATGGTGCCAAGGTATTACTTGGAAGTGCTACTCCTTCTCTTGAAAGTTTTTTTAATACCAGGCAAGGGAAATATGGAATGGTGGAGATGATGGAAAGATATGGGAATGTTTCACTTCCTGATATCCAGGTAGTCAACTTAACCAAAGAGCGCCAGGCTAAAAGAATGGTTTCTTACTTTTCCAAACAGTTGCGTGATGACATTGATCATGCCCTGGTCAATGGAAAGCAAGCTTTATTATTTCAGAATCGAAGAGGATATGCTCCTACTATTCAGTGCCTGGTCTGTGGGTTTACCGCTGGTTGCCCCAATTGTGATATAACCCTCACCTATCACAAGTTTTTCAATGAATTGAGATGTCATTTATGTGCTTTTCACACTCCCAATCCTACTGAGTGTCCGGCATGTGGAAATAATGACTTTCGTCAAATAGGATTCGGTACAGAGAAGATAGAGGATGTAATCAAAGAGTTATTTCCCACAGCTAAGGTTGGACGACTTGATTATGACACGGCGAGAAGCAAGGCCGCATATGAAAAACTGATTCTGGATTTTCAGAATAACGATATAGATATTCTTGTTGGAACGCAAATGGTAACCAAAGGATTGGATTTTGATAATATCCAGGTAGTGGGGGTTTTAAATGCAGACTTACTGTTGTTTTTTCCGGATTTTAGGGCTTCAGAACGTGCATTTCAGTTGTTGACCCAGGTAGCAGGAAGGGCAGGAAGGAGAAAAGAACAGGGGAAGGTAGTGATACAGACTTCCAAGCCTTCACATCCTGTTATTGTGGATACAATTGAATACAATTATCACAAGTTCATTGCCAGAGAAGCACACGAAAGAAAACAATTTTTATATCCTCCGTATTACAGGATGATTAACATCCTTCTGAAGCACAAAAAACCGGCTGTTGTCCAGAAAGCAGCAGAATTGTATGCAGGTTTTCTCAAGAAAAGATTAGGTAAACGGATACTTGGGCCCGCAGAACCAGGAGTTGCCAAGGTAAGAGGGATGTATCTTAGGTTCATTACTGTAAAACTCGAAAAAGACCATAAACTGATTGCTAAGACCAAGAAGTTGATTCTTGAGGGCAGATCCTGGGTAAAAGATCATGATGGACTAAAAAGTGTTAGGGTCAATATTGATGTTGATCCTTATTAAATGAACTCAATAAATTTAGATAACCCGGACTCTTTATTG
>JABDLO010000005.1 GCA_013002995.1 Saprospiraceae bacterium
ATATGACATTCAGCGTCAATAAATCAAAGTTTACATTTGGCGCCTGATCGTCATGTCCTTTCTTATACCCACGATGTTATCTGGTCAATCCGCTCATCGTCAACTCCGTACAGGCGATCAGCTTTATCAGGAAAAACAATATACTCAAGCTGAAGAAGCTTATCGTAAAGCACTTGAACGAAAAAACTCGCTCAAGGGAGCTTATAACCTGGGCAATACATTGTATCAGCAGGATCGATATGAGGAAGCCATACAGCAATACGATGATGCTATTGCCAATGCTAAATCTTCAGATGAACTATCAAAAGCATATTATAATAAGGGTACTGCACTAATGGGTGCTCAAAATTATGGAGAGAGCATCGAGGCACTAAAACAAGCACTCATCCAGAATCCTGAAAGTATGGAAGCCAAGCAAAACCTGTTTATCGCAAAAAGATTGCTTCAGCAGCAAATGCAACAACAGCAACAACAACAGCAGCAGCAAGAGCAAGAGCAACAAAATCAAGAAAAAGAACAACAAGAACAGCAACAGCAAGAACAGGAGCAGGATCAGCCCCAGGAAGGAGATCAGGAAGAACAACAGCAACAAGAGGAGCAAAGAGAACAGGAAGAGAAGCAGGATCTGGATAAAAAAGATGCAGCGAGGCTCTTAGAGATTGTTGAGAATGAAGAAAAGAAAGTTCAAGAAAAAATGCGTCGCACCAGCGGTAAGAAAACAAAGACAAAAAAAGACTGGTAATTTATAAATATACGAGATATGAACAGATTATTGATTTCTACATGCATCATGCTTTCGATGATGTGTCGTCTTACAGGGCAGGAATCAGGAATCATCACAGAAATCACATCTGATACCATCTACCTGGGCAATGCTTGTGAATTAAAATATTCGGTAAAAAATCTGGAAGTACAATTTGAAGGTCCTGAATTCACAGAATTAAGAGTCATCTCCGGTCCTAATATATCGACCAGTATGCAATTTATTAACGGGAAGATGACATCCTCTCACTCTTATAGTTATACTTTATACCCGGAGGAGATAGGTTCCTATTTTATTGAACCTGCATATTTCACTTCTGCAGATACTGTGTATGAAACACCACCTATTTCTATCCTTGTATTGCCCAATCCGGAGGGAATCAAGTCAAGAAATCGAACATTCAAAAAAGTTGATGAACAGATGACCAGGAAAGAAATGCCCAAAAAACAAGAATCCAGCTTCAGAAAGAAAAAGAAAAAGATTTGAGGTTTTTATTGGTCATATGGATATTGATATCCAGCTTTTCTGTGCTTGATGCACAGGAAGCGAGGTTTTATGCTGCTACTGATGCTTCTGTTTCTAATCCAGCTAATCGGGAGTATCAGGTAATTGCCAATTCCATTTTTGAAGTTTCATTTACAATTGAGAATGGCAAAGGCACTGGTTTCAGACCTCCTGATTTCGGAGGATTAAATGTAGTCCAGGGCCCAGCTACTTCACATCAAGTATCTATTATTAATGGTAGAAAATCTGAAAAACGATCTTATACTTACAGCATTACAGGAGCCAAACCAGGATCTTACACCATTGGTGGTGCTGAAATACTTGTAAATGGAAAAACCTTAAACTCAAGGCCGTTTACAGTAGTTGTCATACAAGGAAGAGAAGGAGAAGACAATCAAAAAGAAACACTTATACTTGCTCAGGCTTCTGACACAACCGCATATCTCGGCCAGCAGATTATTCTTCAATATCGGCTGGTAACACAAGAAAATATTAAGTCATATGAGCCTGTTTCAAACTTTGAATTCGAGGGATTCTTTGTGCAGGAACTGGATGATGTCTCACGGCGTACAGAGCGAATGATCATCAATGGAGAAGAATACTACAGCACAACCCTGGAGGCAGTTTCGTTATTTCCACAACAGACGGGCACTTACACCATTCCATCGGTAGCAATAAGAGTAGGAGTACCAAGGCCTTCAAGACGCAGAAGCTTATTCTCATTTCAGGAATACGACTATAAGATTGTGAACTCGCAGCCAGTAACTATTAAAGTCGATGAACTTCCGTCAGGGGCTCCTCTTTCTTTCTCAGGGGCTGTTGGTAACTATACTGCTTCATTTGCTATTGACCGCAGAACATTAAGTACAGACCAGACCTTAACCATGCGGATGAATATTAGAGGAGACGGCGACAGTAAGCATATCATTCCCCCTGCTATGGATCTGGGAGATGACTTTGAAGTGTATGACCCCAATTCAGTAAAGGATGATTCTTATGTTGCCGGAGGAGAAGTGGTTCATTATAAAGAATTCGAATATCTGATTGTCCCGAGAGAAGAAGGGCGTAAGCAGTTCAATCCTGAGTTTACTTACTTCAATGTGGATAGTAATGAGTATGTAACGGTCAAACCAGACCGGCCTTTTACGATTGCTGTGACACCAGGAAGTAACATTGGTCTCAATGTAGACGCGGTGAACGACCGAAACTTAAGCCCCAATAAGCCGTCCAGCATCAAATCAGGAAAAAATTGGGGATTCGCCGGATCGGCTGGACACATAAGTCTGATATCACTGGCATTTCTTGGAATTATCGGTATGACAACCCATCAATACCTCAAAAGGAAAGATGAGTTACTCGATCCTGCTATAAAAGCCAGAAGAGCTGCTCACAAGAAAGCTGAAGCTCAAATGAAAGAAGTAAAAAAGTATTTAGATCAGAAAGACGAACGAGGATTCTACAACGAGATCACAAGAACCATGTTTCACTACCTTGAAGATAAATTAAACATCTCCACAGGATCACTTACCAAAGACAATCTGGTCGAAGTGCTCTCAGAAAATGGCATTACCGATTCTACCTTAGAAAACATATCAGAAATCCTTAAGAATGCTGAGGTTTCCTTATTTGCTGGAGGTCAAGCCGGAAACCTTCAGAATATGTACGATCGTACATTAAGTATTATTGAAGATATTGAGGCTAACAATTAACTAAACCAAAGTATTATCTTCGCCCTCTAATTTTACAAAAATGGAATCAAGAACGTTGATCAAGGAGGTATTAACAACTCCTCCATCAGGACAAGAGATAACCGTAATGGGCTGGGTGAGAACTTTTAGAAACAACCAATTCATTGCGTTGAATGACGGGTCCACAATTGAAAACCTTCAAGTTGTGGTAGACTATGAATCTATGGATCCGGAAATGTTGAAAAAAATTACAACTGGAGCAGCATTGAAAGCAGTGGGGCAACTTGTGGAATCTCAAGGTAAAGGCCAGGCCGTGGAGATTAAGGCAGAAACAATCCATATCTATGGAGAAGCAGATCCTGAAAAGTATCCTCTTCAACCTAAGAGACATAGCCTTGAGTTCCTAAGAGAGATTTCCCATTTAAGATTTAGAACCAATACCTTCGGGACTGTATTCAGGATCAGACATGCATTGTCATTTGCTATTCATGAGTTCTTTAATAAGAAAGGCTATTTCTATATCCATTCTCCAATCATCACCGGAAGTGATGCTGAAGGGGCCGGAGAAATGTTCCAGGTAACAACCCTGGATATGGAGAATGTACCTAAGACTGAAGAAGGGCAAGTAGATTATAAGAAAGACTTTTTCGATAAAGCAACCAATCTAACTGTATCAGGACAACTGGAAGCAGAACTAGCAGCTCTTGCTCTGGGTCAAGTATATACCTTCGGCCCTACTTTCCGGGCTGAAAATTCCAATACTTCAAGGCATCTTGCAGAATTCTGGATGATTGAGCCTGAAGTAGCATTTGCTGATATCATAGACAACATGGATCTGGCAGAGGAAATGTTGAAATATACCATCAACTATTTGCTTGAGCATAATTTAAAGGATATCCAATTTTTAGAAAATCGATTGATCCATGAAGAGAAAAGCAAACCCCAGCATGAGCGAAGTCCAATGCCGCTTGTTGAGAAATTAAAATTCTGCACAGAAAATGAATTCGTGCGGATCACCTACACGGAAGCCATCCGTATATTAAGGAATAGCAAACCCAATAAGAAGAAAAAATTTCAATTTGTCATAGATGAATGGGGAGCTGATCTACAGTCAGAGCATGAGAGATATCTGGTAGAAAAGCATTTCAAGAAACCAGTAATCCTTGTTGACTATCCTAAAGAGATCAAGTCATTTTATATGCGATTGAATGAAGATGATAAGACCGTAGGCGCTATGGATATATTATTCCCCGGGATTGGAGAGATCGTTGGAGGATCCCAGCGTGAAGAGCGGTATGATGTCTTGTTGAAACGGATGGAGGAGATGGATATTCCTGTGGAAGAAATGCAATGGTTTCTGGATACCAGGAGATTTGGGTCTTGTCCACATGCCGGATTCGGTCTCGGATTTGAGAGATTGATGATGTTTGTGACAGGTATGTCCAATATCAGAGATGTGATCCCTTTCCCGAGGTATCCAGGTAATGCTTAATTGCAATAAAAGGGGGACTACTGTCCAAAAATGGTTAATAAAATCATATTGTGGATAGGAAAATTTGGAGGCAGTAAACGATTTTATATTTTCCGAAAGGATAAACACATAATAGAACAATGAAGAAATCACTTCTAGTTATTTTACTATTACAATTATGGTGCTCTCTAGATGCACAGAGAAGAGATCCGCTGGATGTAAAAGTAGATTTTGAATCATATGACCCTCCGTCTACACTTGTTGTACCGGAGAATCCCGTCTCTGCTGCTAAGTTTCCATTTGTAGATGTACACAGTCACCATTGGAGAATGGCAGAGCAAGATCTGGACAAGTTGATTGCAGAAATGGATGCAATGAATATGCAGGTAGTTGTCAATCTAAGTGGTAGAGGAGGTGAAAGATTGAAAGCCATGACAGACAATATAAAGAAGTATGGTCATGAAGATCGCATCATTGTTTTTACCAATATAGAATTGAGAAGTATCGATGACCCTACCTGGGCAGAAAATACGGTAAAGCAACTACAATATGATTATGATAACGG
>JABDLO010000015.1 GCA_013002995.1 Saprospiraceae bacterium
ATTGTAGTTATCTCCGATGGGGATTTAGTACGAAATAAGTTTGATCCTCAAAATGGAAGCCCCTTGCCTGTTGGATACGATTATTATAGCCGTCGAACCTTTGCGAATGAAGACTTTTTATTGAACATAGTTCAATATTTATTGGATGATGAAGGTCTCATTCAATCAAGGAATAAAGAGATTATACTCAGACCCCTGGATAAGGTTAAAGTAGAATCCCAGAAATCGAAATGGCAGGTTATCAATCTGGTATTGCCGATTGTAGTTCTGGTTGTATATGGATTGATCAGTAATTTCATTAGAAAGAAAAAGTATTCTTCATTTTGAGCCAGAAACAAAAAAATATTAGACAGCTGATTATCCTTTCGGTACTTTTGGTTCTGACAGTAGTTGTGGTAATGATCGATGGATTTGATTATGACAGGAACAAATTCACACTTGACGAAAATTCAGTTATAACCACAGTTGTTCTTGAGGGAAATGGATTTACCAACCGGTTTGAGTACATAAATGGTGCTTGGGAGGTAAATGGGAAATATTTACTAGATCAGGGGATGCGTGATGTTTTCTTTGCGATGTTATCAAGAACGGAGGTGAAAAGACCTGTGGCTAATGCTGAAAGAGATTCAATCGCTTCATTTCTAAGAAATGAAGGAGTCAAAGTTTCAATTCTTAATAATGCTGACACCATTAAAACTTACTTCGCAGGAGGAAATAAGAATAGATTTCAGAGTTTCTTTATGACTCAAGAAAATGAGCCTTACCTGGTCCAAATTCCCGGATATCAGTCGTACATAGCCGGGATCTTCATGGTTGATGAGAATGATTGGAGGAGTCGTTTTATATGGGATATTGACTGGAGCAGTTTAAAAACGCTTACCGTAGAATATGAAGGAGGAAGAGAGAGATTGGAATTTGAATACGAAAATAACTTTATGGGTTTGAAAGGAGTAGAAAATCTGGATACGGCAAATATGATGGGATATCTGGAATATATTGCCTACCTCCAAACGGATAAGTTTCTAAAGGATGGAGAGATCCCGATATATGACCAAATGGTAGAAGCAGGAGAATCTATACTGACCATTGATGTGGAGCAGATTGGAAATCGAAAGTCTTCATTAGTACTATATGCTCAACCTGAGGGGAAACAGTATTTTCCCGGAGTTTTAAATCAGCAACAACTAGTATTGTTTGAGTCTTCAGCCCTGGAAAATATGAAAGCCGTTTTATCAGATTTTGAGCTGGTGGAATGAGGAGTTCTCAGGTCGTAAGCTTATTTTTGACATTATTCCGTTTGTTGATTTTATTTATAATTTTACCGCGTCATAAACAGTAGTTCATTAAACTATAGATCCAATATAAATGAAGTTCATTGTCAATTCTTCCGCACTGTTAAAACAACTCTCTTCTATTAACGGTGTCATCACTACTAATCCCGTTGTTCCAATACTTGAGAATTTTCTTTTTGAAATTAATGACGGTACACTAACAGTAACTGCCTCCGATCTTCAGACCTCGATGATCACAGAGATATCTGTTGAGTCCAAGGAATCGGGCAGTATTGCTGTTCCCGCCAGAATACTACTTGAGACTCTAAAAAATCTTCCTGAACAACCAGTGACATTTTCAATTGAGGAGGAGTCCTATAGTATTGAAATAAACTCTGACAATGGGCGTTACAAATTGGCAGGTGAAAATGCCACAGATTTCCCAAAAGTACCTTCTGTATCCGATGATTTTTCAGTGGAAATGTCAAGTGATGTACTTGCGAGTGCAATAAACAATACCATTTTTGCTACCAGTAATGATGAACTTCGACCTGCAATGACAGGGGTCTATGTAAATCTGAGTGACACAAATACCACTTTTGTATCAACAGATGGACATCGGCTGATAAGATACCGCAGAGTAGATGTGGCTTCAGATAATGGAAATACCATTATCATACCACGAAAAGCTCTTAACCTGCTAAAATCTACTTTGCCCTCTGAAAACACCAATGTTACGGTAGAATTTAATATTGCTAATGCATTCTTCAAGTTTGAAAATATCAGGATGATATGTCGTTTGATAGATGAACGATTTCCAGATTATGAAAATGTAATCCCGGTTGATAATGAGATTAATATGTCAATCAACCGAAACGAGTTTCTGAGTTCACTTCGTAGAATAGCCATATATGCTAATAAGACAACACATCAGGTAAGATTGAAAATAACAGGTAGTGAGCTTCAAATATCCGCGGAGGATCTGGATTTCTCTAATGAGGCAAATGAAAGGCTCGCTTGCGAACATGAAGGGGATGATGTGGAAATTGGATTTAATGCCAGGTTCCTTATTGAGATACTGAACCACCTTGATTCCGATGAAATTGAGATGTTATTGTCAGCACCTAACCGGGCAGGACTGATTATTCCAAAGGAGAAAGACGATAATGAGGATATCCTGATGCTGGTAATGCCAGTTATGCTCAACAATTACGTTTGATATTATCAGGAGTTAGCCAGATCAATTTCTGATATGGTATAGAGGTCCATCGATCGCTCCTCTTCTTCTCTCTTAATTGAAGTAGCAAGCTTCATTTCATAAATTTCCGGTAAAGAAATTCTTTTGATCAGAGTATCTGAAGCCAGAATTTCTTTTTCAAGTTTTCTACATTGTTTTTCAATGAATGCAGAATTGTAGAGCACATCTCCCAGAAATGTGATTTGACTTTTTACATCCCCAATTTCTCCAACAATTACTTTTCCACAATGAAATCCTGCAGAAAAAGAAGGTAGAAAGCCATATTTAGTCATATACTTTTCTCGAAGAAGTCTAAGTGTATATTTTACCTGGAAGAATGTCCGAATACAATTTGCATTCTTAAGCCCTTTTCTCATGTTCCAGGTTACCACGATTTCATCGCCTACATAACGATAGATTTCTCCATACGTAGACAGGATGGGATTTGTCAGATCAAAAAAGATCTCATTCAGTAAAACATTAAACTCAACGTCGCCCAGTTTCTCAGCTATTGGAGTAGAATTATTAAGATCAAGGAACATGAATATTCGTTCTTCTTCTTTAGGGAAGCGGTATTTTCCTGTTATGAAATTCCAAAGAACATTTTGACCCAGCTTCCTTGACAATTGATGTGTGAAAATTATGGCACTACTAAGGAATAGCGTATATAGTACAATTATTGAATAATCATCGTGGAAGATAAAATTCCTCATTTCTTCACCAAATAGATAATCAAAGTAGCCGGTCCCAGTTTCAATACTCCGGGTAAATGCTACTACTATAGGTATCTGGATCATAAAAAATAATGTGTAGGAAAGACTTTTTGTGATCATCTTCTTGATGAATCCTATTTTCTTATTCAAAGGATTATTTAGATATAATTCAAAAGCAGCTATAAAGACACCACCACACAAACCAATTATAATTCCATTTATGAAAGCATATGGATCTCCAAATTCATTGCTCAGAGAAGGATAGATAAACCCGAAAAGAGCTCCAATGAATATTATCAGGAGGGCCCTGTTTCTTTTTCGCTCCTGGTAAACATGACTTCTCATATAGTTACCACCTCCTCTTCTTCAATGCTAAATAATTCTATTTCCTTTTCTTTTCCCTTAAGACTTACTACCCCAATAGAATTACTCTTGAATATTTTCGGCAACTCAAGCCTATAAATCAGATGTACAGAACAGAGTAACTCATTATTGGATTCATGGCTTTTCTCCAGGATTCTTGCTGTTGTGTTCATAGCATCACCATGAAGGACAATTTGAGTTTTTACATCTCCAATTTCAGCCCTGACCACGTTTCCAATATGAAGGGAAGCCTTGAGGCATGGGAAGAGGCCAAAT
>JABDLO010000122.1 GCA_013002995.1 Saprospiraceae bacterium
CTCTTATAGCTATTCCTTATACCCGGAAGAAATTGGCTCTTATTTTATTGAGCCTGCATATTTTACTTCTGCAGATACTGTATATGAAACACCTCCCTTTTCTATCCTGGTATTACCCAATCCTGAGGGAATCAAGTCCAGAAGTCGAAAATATAAAAAAGTAGATGAACAGATGACCAGGAAGGAAATGCCGAAAAAAGAAGAACCTATCTTCAGAAAGAAAAAGAAAAAGATTTGAGATTGTTACTGCTCATATCAATCGTGATGTCCAGCATTTCTATGCTTGATGCACAGGACGTAAGATTCTATGCAGCCACTGATGCTTCTGTTTCCAATCCTGCCAACCGGGAATATCAGGTTATTGCCAATTCTATTTTTGAAGTTTCATTTACGATTGAGAATGGGAAAGGCACTGGTTTCAGGCCCCCTGATTTCGGCGGATTAAATGTAGTCCAGGGTCCCGCCACTTCACAGCAAGTATCAATAATCAACGGTAGAAAATCTGAAAAACGATCTTATACCTACAGCATTACAGGAGCGAAACCCGGCTCATACACCATTGGAGCTGCTGAAATGCAAGTGAATGGCAAAACATTGAAGTCTCGGCCTTTTAAAGTAGTAGTCATTCAAGGCAGAGCAGGAGAAGATAGCCAGAAGGAAACACTGATTCTTGCTCAGGCTTCAGATACAACTGCATATCTCGGACAGCAGATCATACTTCAATACCGACTTGTGACTCAGGAGAATATTAAGTCTTATGAGCCTGTTTCAAATTTTGAATTTGAGGGATTTTTTGTCCAGGAACTGGATGATGTTTCACGGCGAACAGAGCGAATGATCATCAACGGAGAAGAGTATTACAGCACAACTCTGGAGGCGGTATCCTTATTTCCTCAACAGACGGGTACATATACCATACCCTCAGTTGCTATAAGGGTTGGGGTACCCAGACCTTCCAGGCGCAGAAGCTTATTCTCATTCCAGGAATACGACTATAAGATTGTTAATTCTCAACCTGTAACCATAAAAGTAGATGAACTTCCAGTCGGAGCTCCTCTATCATTCTCCGGTGCTGTAGGTAATTATACTGCTTCATTCACCATTGACCGCAGAACATTAAGTACAGATCAGACCTTAACATTGCGGATGAATATCAGGGGAGACGGCGACAGCAAACACATCATTCCCCCCATTATGGATCTTGGCGAAGACTTTGAGGTATATGAACCCAATTCAGTAAAAGATGATTCATATGTAGCCGGAGGAGAAGTCGTTCATTATAAAGAATTCGAGTATCTGATTGTTCCGAGAGAAGAGGGACGAAAGCAATTCAATCCTGAGTTTACTTACTTCAGTGTAGATAGCAATGAGTACGTTACAATTAGCCCGGACAGGCCATTTACAATCGCTGTTACCCCTGGCAGCAATATTGGTCTTAATGTTGACGCAGTGAATGATCGGAACCTAAGCCCTAATAAACCTTCAAGCATTAAATCGGAAAAAAACTGGGGATTTGCAGGATCGGCTGCACACATAAGCCTTATATCACTCGCTTTTCTAGGGATTATCAGTATGACTACCCATCAATACCTTAAAAAGAAAGATGAGTTACTTGATCCTGCTATCAAAGCCAGAAGAGCTGCTCACAAGAAAGCTGTAGCTCAGATGAAAGAAGTGAAATCCTATTTAGATCAGGAAGACGAAAGAGGATTTTATAACGAGATCACAAGAACCATACTTCACTACCTTGAAGACAAGTTAAATATCTCTACCGGATCCCTTACCAGAGATAACCTGGTCGAAGTTCTTTCAGAAAATGGGATTACTGCTTCCTCCTTAGAGAGCATATCGGAAATCCTTAAAAATGCAGAGGTTTCATTATTCGCCGGAGGCCAAGCCGGAAACCTTCAGAAGATGTACGATCGCACATTAAGTATTATTGAAGATATAGAGGCTAACAATTAACTAACCAAAGTATTATCTTCGCCCTCTAATTTTACAAAAATGGAATCAAGAACGTTGATCAAGGAGGTATTAACAACACCTCCATCAGGACAAGAGATGACCGTAATGGGTTGGGTGAGAACTTTTAGGAACAACCAATTCATTGCGTTGAATGACGGGTCCACACTTGATAATCTTCAAGTTGTTGTAGACTATGAATCTATGGATTCGGAGATGTTAAAAAAAATCACAACGGGAGCCGCATTGAAGGCTGTAGGCCAGCTTATTGAATCACAGGGTAAAGGCCAAGCTGTGGAGATTAAGGCTGACAATATCCATATTTATGGTGAAGCTGACCCTGAAAAGTATCCCCTTCAACCTAAGAGACACAGCCTTGAGTTCCTAAGAGAGATTTCTCATTTGAGGTTTAGAACGAATACATTCGGAACGGTATTCAGGATCAGGCATGCATTATCATTTGCCATTCATGAGTTCTTTAACAAGAAAGGCTATTTCTATATCCATTCTCCGATCATCACCGGAAGTGATGCTGAAGGGGCCGGGGAAATGTTCCAGGTAACCACCTTGGATATGGACAATGTTCCTAAGACTGAAGATGGGCAGGTAGATTATAAGGAAGATTTTTTTGACAAAGCAACCAATCTTACGGTATCAGGACAACTAGAGGCAGAACTTGCTGCTCTTGCACTGGGACAAGTATATACCTTCGGCCCTACTTTCCGGGCAGAGAATTCCAATACTTCAAGGCATCTTGCAGAATTTTGGATGATTGAGCCTGAAGTTGCTTTTGCTGATATCACAGATAATATGGATCTGGCGGAGGAAATGTTGAAATACACCATCAACTATTTGCTTGAGCATAACCTGAAGGATATCCAATTCCTGGAAAATCGATTGATCCAGGAAGAAAAAAGCAAGCCCCAACATGAGCGAAGCCCTATGCCGCTCATTGAAAAGTTGAAATTCTGTACAGAAAATGAATTCGTACGAATTACATACACAGAAGCTATCCGGATATTAAGGAATAGCAAACCCAATAAAAAGAAAAAATTCCAGTTTGTCATAGATGAATGGGGAGCTGACCTGCAGTCTGAGCATGAGCGATATCTAGTAGAAAAGCATTTCAAGAAACCTGTGATCCTTGTTGATTATCCCAAGGAGATCAAGTCATTTTACATGCGATTGAATGAAGATGATAAAACTGTAGGGGCAATGGATATTTTATTCCCGGGGATTGGAGAGATCGTCGGTGGATCACAACGTGAGGAGCGGTATGATGTCTTGTTAAAGCGGATGGAGGAGATGGACATTCCTGTAGAAGAAATGCAATGGTTCCTGGATACAAGAAGATTTGGGTCTTGTCCACATGCCGGATTCGGTCTAGGATTTGAAAGATTGATGATGTTTGTTACAGGCATGTCCAATATCAGAGACGTTATCCCATTCCCAAGGTATCCGGGTAATGCATAGCCGGAATCTGAGCGGCTTTCGTCTAAATATGGTTAATAAAATCATATTGTGGATTAGAAAATTTGGAGGCAGTAAACGATTTTATATTTTCCGAAAGGATAAAAACATAACAGATCAATGAAGAAATCACTTCTTATCATTTTGCTTATACAACTATGGCTTTCTCTCGATGCACAGAGAAGAGACCCTCTGGATGTAAAAATAGATTTTGAATCTTACGATCCTCCATCTACCCTTGTAGTACCGGAGAATCCCATCAATGCGGCTAAGTTTCCATTTGTAGATGTACACAGCCACCATTGGAGGATGGCAGAGCAGGACCTGGACAAGTTGATTGCAGAGATGGATGCAATGAATATGCAGGTAGTCGTCAATCTGAGTGGAAGAGGTGGCGAACGATTAAAAGCCATGACTGACAATATAAAGAAATATGGCTATGAAGATCGCATCATTGTATTCACCAACATAGAAATAAGAAGTATCGATGATCCTACCTGGGCTGAAAATACAGTGAAGCAACTTCAATACGATTATGATAATGGTGCCCGAGGACTAAAGATCTATAAGAGTCAGGGAATGACCAATCAAGATAGCAGTGGCAATAGAATCAGGATCAATGATCCACGGATAGATCCAGTCTGGGAAAAATGTGGAGAACTTGGTATTCCAGTTTTAATTCATTCTGCTGATCCAAAGCCATTCTGGATGCCTCATGACAGTCTTAATGAAAGGTGGCTTGAACTTAAGTTGAGACCAGGGAGGAAAAGAAGCGCTGATAACCCAGCTTCCTGGGAGAACATCATTGCAGAAGCACACGACCTCTTCCGTAGACACAGCAATACAACTTTTATCAATGCACACATGGGATGGTTTCCTAATAACCTTGAAAAGCTTGGCACCCTGCTAGATGAAATTCCTAATATGTATGTTGAAATAGGTGCTGTTATTGCAGAACTTGGAAGACAGCCCAGGAATGCAGCTAAGTTTTTTGAAAAATACCAGGATAGAGTATTATTCGGAAAAGATTCTTATCAACCCGGAGAATATCCCACTTACTTCAGGGTATTGGAATCTGCAGATGAGTATTTTCCTTATTACAAAAGGTATCATGCATTCTGGAAGATGTATGGCCTTGACTTATCTGATGAAATCTTAGAAAAACTATATTACAAAAATGCTTTAAAGGTCATACCCGGGTTAAATCCTGACATGTGGGAAACAGATATGAAATCAGAGTAATATATATGAGTGACATTTCTTATATTTACACGTCACAATATGGACATCCAATTTTATAAGAAAAATATATTAATTAATTATGGGAAAATTTGATGAAAAAGTTGAGTTCTACAAAGCGCAAATGACAAAGCTTGGACTTGATTGCAACGCAAAAAAACTTGTTGCGTGTGCTAAAGCATGTGGCCCTTCACTTTATAAAGCTGATGCTGAAACTGTATCTGGAAGTGACAAGGCAGAATTAGATAGGGTTAAGAAAAACTACCTTATCAAAAAACTTGGGCTCTCTCCTCAAAAGGATCTCGATGCAATTATTGATTATGCCATCGACAAAATCGGAAAAAGCAACAGGAACAAGTACAGAGCAATCTTTTACTACTTATGCTCTGAGAAAGCAAGAAAATGGCCATCATAATTACTGGCTTAAAAAACAAAAAGCTTCCCGATTGATTTCAGGAAGCTTTTTTTATTGTTTGCAATTTACAAAACGGTTAAGCAGTTAGAGGCAAATAAAGTATTGACTGCCGACTGCAACTGCAAAATGAATCATTACCCCTCCATCTCTTTTAATTTTCTTCTCAATACCTTACCTACATTCGTCTTAGGTAACTCATCAATGAATGCAACTTTCTTCGGTACTTTGTATCCGGTAAGATTTTCTCTGCAATAGGAAATGATTTCATCCTCCTTTAGTGATTTATCCTTTTTTACAATGTATACTTTTACTACTTCACCTGATTTCTCATCCGGAACTCCTATACATCCTACTTCAAGTACCTTCGGGTGACGTGAAATTACATCTTCAATTTCATTAGGATAGACATTAAATCCGGAAACCAGGATCATTTCTTTCTTTCGGTCTACAATTTTTAAGAATCCGTCTTCATCTATTGTCGCCATGTCTCCTGTACACAACCAACCATCGATGATGGTTTGAGCTGTTTCTCTTGGTTTGTTATAATAGCCTTTCATTACCTGTGGTCCTTTCACTTGTAACTCACCGACCTCTCCAGTAGGTACAATTTCCATCTGATCATTTACAATTCTTACATCCGTTGATGGAACAGGCTGGCCGATGGTACCCAAGCGGGCAGTCTTATCGAGTGGATTTATACTTACTACGGGAGAAGATTCTGTCATTCCATATCCTTCACTTATTCTGCATCCGGTGATGGTTTCCCATTTTTCAGCTACACTCAATTGCACTGCCATTCCGCCAGCTACAGTTGCTTTAAGGCTACTAAAATCAAGTTCTTGAAATGGCTTATGGTTGTTCAATGCATTGAATAGTGTGTTTACCCCAGTTACCAATGTGATCTTGTTTCTTTTAAATTCCTTTATTATGGAGCTTAGATCGCGTGGATTGGTAACCAATACTGTGAGTGAGCCCAGTCGCATCATGGCTAGACAATTTGCAGAAAATGCAAAAATGTGATACATCGGCAGAGGTGATAATGTCACTTCTTCTTCGAAATTCAGGTATTTGGACATCCATGCTGACATCTGGAGCATATTAGCAATCATATTTCTATTAGTAAGCATAGCCCCTTTAGAAATACCTGTTGTGCCCCCGGTATATTGATGTAGTATTACATCATCCGGTAGTGATTCATGTTTGGTAACTTTAAATTTACTTCCTTGTTTAAGTGCCTCTTTAAATGATACTGTATTCACAAGATCATATTTCGGCACCATGCCTTTAAAGTTTTTCACCACAACGTCAACCATCTTCCCTTTAATTGCTCCAAGCATTTCACCAATGGATGTGGTTATGATCACTTCTATTTCTGTCTCCCCAATTATCTGTTGAAGGTTGGCAGCAAAATTGTCTGCTATTATAATTGCTTTTACTTTACTGTCAGTGAATTGATGTTTCATTTCACGTGGTGTGTATAAGGGATTGGTATTTACCGCTACCATTCCTGCTCTCAATACTCCAAATATTGCAATCGGGTATTGCAGCAGATTGGGCATCATTATAGCAACTCTGTCTCCTTTCTTCAATCCTCTTGATTGCAGATATGCTGCCATCTGATTAGAATACTTATCTATATCTTTAAATGAGTAAGTCTTTCCCATGCATTGAAATGCCGGCTTCGACTTGTACTTGGTAAAACACTCCTCCATGAAATGTACAAGATTATCGTA
>JABDLO010000139.1 GCA_013002995.1 Saprospiraceae bacterium
TCATTATTAATTACTTCACCTGTGTCATTACAGGAAGTATTGTATATGGAAAATCAACGGTCACCACAGACATCATAAACGAACCCTGGTTTCCATATGCTGTATTCCTGGGTTTTGTCTTTGTTTCTATTTTCACACTGGTAGCTCTCACAGTACGTTCATTTGGGATTATGATAGCCACCATATTCCAGAAAATGTCATTGATCTTTCCGGCCATCATGGGAATATTGATATATGCTGAAAGCAGTACTTCCTTTAAGATTACAGGAATATTGTTGTCCATTCTTTCAATTGTCCTTATTTCTTTTCCTTCCAGAAAAAGCAATTGGAACAAAGCATTGCTATGGCTTCCATTAGCAACATGGCTCGGCAGTGGAATCATCGAGATCACGCTCTTCTATGTAAATGTTGAAGGTTTAGCACCCAGTGCAGACATTAGATTTGTTTCTTCGATCTTTTTATTTGCCGGTTGCTTCGGGATATTATTATTCTTAATTTCTTCTATTAGGAACAAGGGAATTCTCATCAGGAAGAAAGATATTCTCGCAGGTATTCTACTTGGTGTACCCAACTTTTTCTCTATATACCTTTTATTAATTTTGTTGGATCAGGGATGGCCAGGGAGTGAGTTGTTTCCGATCAATAACGTAGGAATCCTTTTCTTTTCTTCATTGATAGGAGTAATTATCTTTGCCGAAAGGCTAAATGCCCTTAAAATAATAGGGTTTCTCGCTTCAATCACTGCCATTGTGCTTATCGCAAATGGGTAATTGACCATCATATGATCGAAGACCACTACATATCGATTACGGAACCATCAACTGGCCTCTACAGGGAAAAAGGAAGCAAATTTTTAGCATATGCCTACCCTGTATCGACAGAAGAGGATCTGCTCAATCACATTGACCTTTTAAAAAAGAGCCATCCCAAAGCCAGACATTATTGTTATGCTTATCGCCTTGGAGCAGGAACTGATGTTTTCAGAGCAAATGATGATGGTGAGCCATCAGGAACTGCAGGTAGACCCATCCTGGGTGCAATCGATTCAGCTGGTTTAAGTGATATCGCAGTTGTAGTAGTCCGTTATTTCGGTGGTACAAAACTAGGTGCATCAGGATTGATACAGGCCTATAAGAAAGCAGCTGTGGATTCCCTAAACGCCTGCGACAAGAAAGATGTCTACATCACTGAAGAATGTAAACTTTCATTTGATTATGGACACATGGGAATCATCATGGATGTATTAAAACATCTGGAAATTGAAATTTCAGAAAAAGTACTCACCGAGTCTCCCTATTTCATTCTTGCCATCAGAGCATCCATGTTTCATGACAAGATCAGATTGATTAAAGCACGATTATTAAATAGAAATGCGGAAGACATAAATGAAGATACTATTATCCCTTATTGTACCTTTGAATTATGACCTGGTTGATCGGAATAACTGGAGGAATTGGTAGTGGCAAGACCACTGTATGTAAGATATTTGAGTCATTAAATATCCCTGTTTATTATGCAGATGCGAAGGCCAAGTACCTTATGAATCACAACCCTGCCCTTAAGACACGCATCAAGGAAATACTCGGAAAAGGTGCTTATCATAGAAATGGAAGGTTAAATAGACCATTCGTTGCTCAAAAGATTTTCAATAATAAAAATCTCCTCAAGGCTATCAATCAAGCTGTGCATCCTGCAGTGCATCAGGATTCAGCGATCTGGGTTCAGGGACTGAAAGATGTACCCTATGCCTTATATGAAGCTGCTCTCCTGGTTGAAAACGGGTCTTATAAATCATTCAACAAGTTGATTGTGGTTGCTGCACCTGAAGAGATGAGGATTAAGCGGGTCATGAAAAGGGACAAAGTAAGCAAAGAACAAGTTTCTAACAGAATCAAAAACCAATTGCCTGAATCGGATAAAATTGCATTAGCCGACTACATTATCAACAATGATGAAACTGAATCTGTTGACATCCTTGTTAAAGAATTACATCATAAGATAATAAGTGATATTCATGACAACATATCAAAGCCTCATTGAAGAATTAAAGGATAAAGAAGTTAAGCTCGTGGCTGTTTCCAAGACCAAGCCTGTTGACATGATTAGGGAGCTATATGATCAGGGACAACGCATATTTGGTGAAAATCGGGCTCAGGAATTGGCAGATAAGTATGACAAGCTGCCTCAAGATATTGAATGGCATATGATCGGTCATCTCCAGAAAAATAAAGTAAAGTACATCGCACCATTTGTGTCGATGATTGAATCATGTGACAGTCTCAGGCTTTTATCTACCATTAATAAAGAGGGAAAGAAAAATAACCGTATAATTCCTGTACTTCTACAGATGAGAATAGCCACTGAAGAGACGAAATATGGTCTAACCTTAACAGATATCAAGGATCTTCTCAATTCCGATGAATATCACGTCTTAGATCATATAAAGGTATGTGGACTAATGGGGATGGCTACATTCACTGATAATCTGGATCAGGTACGCAGAGAATTTAAAAAATTGAAAAAGGCATTTGATACCATTAAAGAAATATACTTCATGGATGATACATCCTTCAAAGAAATATCCATGGGTATGTCCGGAGACTATGGGATCGCCATAGAAGAAGGCAGCACAATGGTGAGGATCGGAAGTTTGCTTTTCGGTGCTAGAGGTTGATAATCTTTTTTGTTACAACTCCTTTTTCAGTTATAATTCTGGCAATATACGTTCCGGGTGATTTCAGTGATAGAACGCGTTCTTTTGTAGTTAAGACTTTTCTACCGCTCAGGTCATAAACATCTATTCTATTAATGGGTATCTCAGAATTCAATTGAATGATTCCATTTGTTGGATTTGGGTAAAAGTACATTGTACCGTCCAATTCATGTTCGAGTGTTGAAGAACCACCAATACTTATTCCACTGGAAAAAATGTGTACTCCCCCCCTACTTGTACCAAGTATAAGATCTATTATATCGTCACCATTCAAGTCAGCTGGAATAACAGTTGAATTACGACCAAGTGAATAAGGCAGAAAGTCTATGTCCCCACCATCAAAAATGCCATCCAGGTTTCCGGAAATATTGGTGTACTTTCTCAGCTTACCACTTTCACTTCCTATCCATGCTGTGAAATCATCACCTGCTTTAATAAATCCCGGAGAGCTTGCCCCTACCGTGAATCCATCATCCTTGGTAAAAATTCCACCAAATACCGGGGTATTGCCATTGGCTTCCGGATCTCC
>JABDLO010000163.1 GCA_013002995.1 Saprospiraceae bacterium
TGGCTATATGTTTCTGCAATTGTTGTAAGATTGGTTTTAGGGATTTTATTTATTAGAGCTGCCAAGGAATCGAAATTTCCGGGTGTAATCAAATTCATAGGTTACCTACTGATTCTATTTGTCATAATCTTTATAGCAATAGGTCATAATGGGTTCCAGGATTTTGTATCCTCATTGCTTCCAATTTTCAAGCCTTACGCTCCTGTGAGTAGTTTGTTTGCATTTGCATTTGGTGGTTTCCTTATTTATGCATTTTCAGAAAGAAAAAGTAATTGAACTCGGAGGAAAGATATTCATCAATGGAAAAGAATATAATCCAGGGTAGGGGTGTTGCCAATTTATCCAATTATATACATGGCAATTATAAGTTCTACCTGCAATTACAGATCTTTCTCCACTTCCGTATTGCTCATTGAATGTTTAGGTAAAAAGGATTGTTAATACTTTAACGGGTAATTGCCATCCTGTGATTACATAGTTGTCGTCGCTGATATTTGATATTAATGATAATAGGCAGGCAATGAGAAATATTTTTTTGTTATTGATGCTCTTGATTGGCGGAGCAGTATCGTTCGCTCAGAAAAGTGAATTACCTCTTAATTCAAGGCCTCTAAATAGTTTCAATATAAATCTATTGGGTGATGTTTCGATCCTTTCTGTTAATTACGAGCGGCAAGTATTAATAAGTCCGACTTTTATACTATCTAATAAATTAGGTTTGGGATATCATGTTGAATCGTGTTTCTTTTGCAAAATTGAAGATCCAAATTATTACCTCACACTACCACACCATCTTACGGGGAATTTAGGTAGAGGTAGTAATTTCTTTGAATTCGGATTAGGTGGAACAATGTTTATAGGAGATATACCTCGCCATTATTTGCTTTACTCAATCATTGGATATAGAGTATTGCCCCTAAGGTCAGGAAAAATGAACTTCAGGGTATTCTTTCATTTACCATTTTTAGACCCTAATCATTTTGATATATTTTTTATGCCATTTGGGTTGAGTTTTGGTGTGAGCATATAATTTCTTCCAGGCATACATCATTAGTTAAGAAACAAAGTATAGAGTTCAATAAATTAAGTTTTATTCAGTGATCTAAAAGATATAAAGTCGGTATATGAAAGAAGCCATTATTCAATTGACTAAAGAAAAGATAGCTGAATTCCACAAGTACTTTTATAAAGTAAAAGAGTGGAAGGAAATGGAAGACATCCATCAGTTAAGATTGACCATTAAAAACCTGAGGGTGATATTATCCATTCTCGATTTGGCTACAAATAAAGGATTTAATAAGCGTTCTCATTTCAAGATCTTTTCACCATTGTTCAAGTCTGCGGGAAGGTTAAGGGAAGTTCAGATTAATATGAAATTGATGCACAAGTTGGAGGATAAAAACTCCAGGAAGTATTTAAAGCATCTTAAGAAAAAGGAATCCCAACAACTGAAGGACTTGAAAAGGATAATTAAAAGATTTGACTTAAAAAGGCTAAAGAAACTGAACAGGAAGTTGATATCAAATACCGGAAAACTTAAAGCGAAGAAGTTGAGGAAGACGATTAGTAAATATCTTCATGGAAATCTACAGAGGATTAAAAAAACAAAGCAAAACATCAAAGGAGAACGAGACATTCACGATATACGCATCTACCTAAAGAGGGTAGAGGAGGTATTGGTTTTGTTGAAGAGCACAGGTTCCATGGAGGGAAATGCAAGGTTGTTGAAAGAAGTCAGATCTTCCAGGAACAAAATTGGTAAATGGCATGATTACATTATTTTCTCATCTTCTGTGAAAGGATATATCGATCAGAGCAAGATCATGAAACACAAAAAACCAGCCTTAAAAATTCATAAGAGGGTCAAGAAGATCATAAATGAAAGGAAGAAGAAGCTCCTTGTAAATCTTGAATCATTAAAAATTAATGACCTGCTTGTTATCTAATTACTCTTTCTATATTAAGGCAAGCTATTAAAACTAATTAGCATCATTAACCACTTCTTTTTTTATACCCACCATTTCTTCCAGCATATCAGTTGTCACAGACTTAGGTCGTTCCAGGGAATAACCTAGAGCCCTATCCCATACTATATTAGAAAGTACTCCAATTGATCTTCCTATAGCAAATAGAACGGTATAAAAATCATATTCTTTTACACCATAGTGCCATTGTACGACTCCTGACTGAGCATCTACATTGGGCCATGGATTTTTTGCCTTTCCGTGTTCTCTTAATATGTCAGGAACCACTTTATAAAGTGCATCAACATATTTGAACAATCCGTCATCCGGCATATGTTTAAGGCAGAACTCTCTCTGTACGGTATATCTGGGGTCTGTTTTTCTTAAGACAGCATGTCCATATCCTGGAATTACTTGACCACTGTTCAGCGTATCCCAAACATATTTTTTCAGGTCTTCTTCAGAAGGTAACTTATTTCCCATCTGAACTCTTAATCCTTGTAGCCACCGCAATACTTCCTGATTGGCCAGACCATGTAAGGGTCCTGCCAGCCCATTGATCATGGCAGAAATTGAATAATAAACATCTGATAACGAACTGGCAACTAAGTGACCTGTATGTGCACTTACATTACCACTTTCATGATCGGCATGGAGAATGAAATACATACGGGATACATCATCATAGGGCTTGTCTTTACCCATCATGTATGCAAAATTTCCCCCTAGATCAAGAGTGGGATTTGGATTTTTATGACCCTTCTCTGGTTTGTATAATTTATTGTATATGTAGGCCCCTATCAATGGTAATTTAGCCATCAGGTTTATAGAATCTTCATAGGTGGCATCCCAATAATCTTTTTTATTCATCCCGTTTTTATACTGAATGTTAAAATGAGATTCTCGCTGCATACTCATTACTGCTGCAGATAAAATCGCCATAGGATGGCTTTCGCTGGGGAATGAATCAATAACATCCCACACATAACGAGGTACAATACGCCGATTCCTAAACTTGACCATTAGTTTTTCCACCAGATCATGCGAAGGCATTTCTCCTATCAACAACAAATAATACAAGCCCTCTACATAAGGCATTTCTGCACCTTTCGGTTTAGGAAGTAAAGACAATACCTCCGGAAGAGTAAATCCTCTATACCGAATCCCTTCGTAAGGATCTAAGTATGAAATATCAGTAGTTAAACTTTTAATACCTCTCATTCCACCGACAACCTGTGCCACAGTTACCTGGTCAATAACTTTATCTCCATGTTCTTTAACAAGTGTTCTGGTCCTGGTTCGGTGCTTTAGAATTTTTTTATATAATTTTTCTTTTAAAGCTCCCATAACATAAAATTTTAAGGCTATTAATTTACGGCTTAAATGAATATAAATATCTGATATATAATATAATAATTTAGGTTATAAAACATCATTTGAGCCCTGATTTGGTAATAAAGCCTGAAATTAAAACCAAATCCCTTTTCGTACTTAAAGGTATAAACGGATTCAAGCCGATATTAGAGTTGCTAATAGCAATGTCCCTAGGGACAATTCCGAAATTGGTGCAAGTTTTTAAGTTGTTTTGTGAGGGGGATACAAGTATTAAAAGATCCGATAGAAACATCATGTAGGTAACTAAATTACCCACCAACTTTTCGTGCCTTTAGGTACGATATATAAGAATTGATCAAGAGCCAATACTCAGACAAATCATTTTAGAGGCCAATTCAAATGCTGAGATTGTAAAGCATTATTCATCACATTTTTATAAGAACAATGGAATAAAGCAGATGTATTATTCCATTGTTCCAACCCGATTGTCTTCATTCTGATTTCAGGATCAAACATTAACTTCTTGCAAATCCAAAGGAGCGTGGGGCAAACGTTGCATCAAGACCCATTCCAAGGGCAGCTTGTTTTAACTCCTCAGGAACCTCTCCGCAAAACAGAAATGGACCGGGGATAGCAATGTTAAGCAGTTCAGGAAAGTGTCCGGCGGCAGTGGTACCCAGGTGTTGTCCCAATGCGGCACCATCTTTAAATAAGTCATATACGATTAATACATCTGAGGTTTCATCAAAGTAACAATCTACTTTAAGTGCATTAGGTTCTGTCTCTTCCATTTGTTTTGAAACTGCACGATAAATAGCTTTTAATTCTTCTGCTTTTCCCGGTTTAGCTGTCCATTTGTAAACTACTGTAATTTCTTGATTGGTCATTTTTTTAATTTTTTAATGAATTTATATTACAAATGTATGGCAGTTTTACATAGGTTGTAGGTGTCATAAATGACACTATAGAGGGTTGATTATGCCAATAATGTTTTATACTTTTGAGGAAAATAGTTGCAGTGAAGCACTTAAGTATCATAATACCTGAAGGTCATCTGATTCTGGATACCATCGTTGGTACCATGAATTTATTCAAAATGGCCAATAGCTATTCCAAGAGAATCGGAAAATACCGGGAAGACCTGTTTAAGATAGACCTGGTAGGAAAATCAAGGGAGCCTATCACCTGCCATAAGTTCTTCGATGTAAAGCCGACGAAGACGATTGAAGAAGTTAAAAATACTGACCTGATCATCATTTCCTCCATCGTAGGAGACATAGAAGGAGCATTAATAAAGAATAAATCCATCATTGATTGGATAAAAATGAGGAGGATTGAGAATGATGCCGAGATTGCAAGTTTATGCAGAAGTGCTTTCATACTTGCGGAGACAGGTTTGCTCAATGGAAAATCTTGTGCTACCCATTGGGAGGTGCACCAACAATTTGAAAGTAAGTATTCAAAGATCAACCTGCTTCCGGACAAAATTATAAGCGAGGACAATGGCATTTATTCGAGTGGAGGAGCTTATTCATTCTTAAATATGATCGTTTATTTAATAGAAAAGTACTACGGACGCGAGACGGCCATCTGGTGCTCCAAGATGGCTGAAATTGACTTTGACAGGTTGGATCAGAACCAATTCATCATATTCAGTGGTCAGAAGGATCATGGGGATGAAACCATTAGATCAATCCAGGATTACATTGAGGAGCAATTTGAGGAAAAACTAAGTGTTGAGGCCATTGCTGCAGAATTTGCATTAAGCAACAGGAGCCTGATAAGAAGATTTAAGAAAGCAACTCAGAATACTCCTTATGAATATATCCAACGTGTCAGGGTAGAAGTTGCCAAAAAAAAGTTTGAGTCCACGACTTCCAATATCAATGAAGTCATGTATGATGTAGGATACAATGATGAAAAAGCATTCAGGAAAACTTTTAAGAAATACACAGGTTTATCGCCAGTACAATACAGGAAAAAATTCAATAGAGAAATGGCTTTTTCCTGATCAATTCTTTGAGAGTAATGAACCTGTTTTATGCATGTTCATAACACATGATATAGATCATAACAATGAACGGTTGTATCGATGTATATTTACCTTATACAATCAATACAAGGGACATGAATAATATAAAACACATACACGAGGTCATTTTTTTGATCGAGAGAAATAATGAAAGTTGGACGCCTACAGAGCTGGTTGATGCCATTGCTGACGCCTGGGGTCAGGATGTTCACTTTGGGGCGTGTTCCGGGAATGCCTTCCCAAAGGAAAATGCACTTGACTTCCTCCTCATGCGTCATAAAGTAGTGCTTTCTGAAGAAGGAAAGATTGGCCTTCATCCATCGATGACCATATGTGACGGACACAAAGTCTAAGAATTGCTAGTTAATGAGTAATTACAAATCATTTGAAACTGAGAGGCTGATTCTCAGGCCTACTTCAGAACAAGATGCCGCATTTATCCTTGAATTGGTCAACACGCCTAAGTGGATCCAATATGTAGGTGATAGAAATGTGAAGACCGTTGAAAGTGCAAGAGCATATATTGAAACTAAAATGCTTCCTCAACTGAAAAGGCTTGGATATGGTAATTACACTCTAATCAGGAAGACTGATCATTGCAAGGTGGGAACCTGCGGATTATACGATCGGGAAGGATTTGAAGGTGTAGATATCGGTTTTTCATTATTACCTGAATATGAAAGGAAGGGGTATGCTTATGAAGCGGCAAGCAAATTGAAGGATGTTGCATTCAATGAATTGGGGCTTGAGGATTTAAGTGCGATGACCACTAAAGATCACTTTGCGTCACAAAACCTACTGAAGAAATTGGGTATGGAAATAACTGGCACCACCAAACTGCCTGATGAGGATGTGGAATTGTTGTTTTTTCAGGTTAAAAAATGAAAATGTAACCACGTGAACCTATGCTATCAACTACGCCAAGGTTTCGTTGATCAAAGAAAGCTTCGGCTCACAAAGGAGGGCACATAGGAGTTCTTTATTTTGATCTCCGTGATCTTAGTGTCCTTAGTGGCAACTCATCTTTTCTGAAACAATACTTTGTAGTTTAATTCGGTCTTCATTTAATTTATGTAGATTGATAAGAGTTTTCATTTGGGCTCGAAATAAATATCTATTATTTAGTCGGTTAATTTAATAATGTTAACATGAAAGCAATTCAACTTTTTTGTTTCTTCCTCATTCTCTATGGATGTAAAAACAAAGACTCATCCTCTGCTATTCCTTCTGAACCAACTGGAACAATTGCATTCACAAGCAGTAGGGACGGTAATCCTGAAATCTATACAGTGAAAACCACTGGAGCTGACCTTAATAACGTTACTAATCATCCAGGTCTGGATTATAGCATTTCAGGATCAATGGATGGAAGTTTTATGGCATTTTATTCTGACCGGGATGGTAATACAGAGATTTACCTTATAGATACCGATGGATCTAACTTAAGGCGCATCACTGATCACCCAGCCAGAGATATATTGCCTAGCATATCACCGGATGGCAGGAAGATCGTTTTTATGAGCGATCGTGATTCAATGAGCAGAGATGTGTATTTGATGAATATTGATGGTACAGATGTGAAAGCCTTGACCAGCAATAAAGATTATGAAGAAAGCCCCAATTGGTCTCCTGATGGGAATAAGATCGTATTCACAAGGCAGATTAGAGAAGAGGGTGATACCACTCATGCTGCCAATGGCGAGTTATTTACTATGAACCTGGATGGATCTGATGTAAAAAGATTGACTCATAAACCAGGCTTCGATTCAGGTGCAGCTTATTCACCTGATGGAAAACAAATTGCTTTTTATGGCCTTGAAAATGACTTATGGGATATCTTTTTGATAAATGCTGATGGAAGCAACACCATCAACCTTACCAAAGATTCTACAGAATGTTATTCTCCTTCCTGGTCGCCTGACGGCAAATGGATCACCTATGTTGCAGGAAATTCAGAAAACTATGAGATATGGATGATCCATATTGAGACTGGTAAAAAAATGAGGCTTACTGATTCTCCGGGAAGAGATGAACAACCAGAGTGGTTGAAGTTATAATATAAAAACGCAGTCAGGATTTACTTGAATGTCTAGCGGTCCTTTAATGGTTTACCACAGAGGCACAAAGGGCACAGAGAATTATTTAAAACAGAATTATAAACCCGCTCTCCGTGCTCTCGGTGCCTCCGTGGTGCCCCTTTAAACCTTTTCTCCGTGCTCTCGGTGCCTCCGTGGTGATCTAAACCTAAAAAATTGCTATGTTGTTACAGCAATTTATATATCATGCAAAAAGTTAACTTTCCTTCCTGGTTACTCTTACTTGTGATATTCATGATCGTTGATTGTCAAAATCAAGATCAAGATGCCCGTAAACCCAATATCCTATTCATTTCTATTGATGACTTGCGACCTACTCTGGGAGTATATGGAGATTCTATAGCCATAACCCCACACATTGATCAGTTGGCAAGTGAAGGATTTACCTTCAGAGAAACTTTCACGCAATCGGCAGTATGTGCACCTTCGAGGGCAAGCCTGATGACCGGATTACGTCCGGATTCCACTCGGGTGTGGCACCTGGGTAATAAGTTTAGAGAGATCAACCCACAGACAGTTACCATGCCTCAATATTTCTCTAAGCATGGGTATCATAC
>JABDLO010000179.1 GCA_013002995.1 Saprospiraceae bacterium
GGAGATCAACCTGCTTTAGATTTTGAAGGTGAAAGGAACTCGGATGGCCAGGGATTTGCAGCCTTTGGAAAAGTTGTTCAAGGAATGGAAGTTGTTAAAAAAATACAACACTCAGAATATCAATCGCAAAGGCTCCTTGACAAAGTTGAAATATATTCAATCAAGATTCTTAAAGAATAGGGACTGATATAAACTTAAATTTCATGTCTTGGAGAAAGGCGATACTTTAAGATCAAATATGGATGAATGAAAAACAAGAATCTAAAGATTTAATTCATCTTTGCTCATAATTGGAAAATGGCAATAGTATTATTATCGGAAAGAACAAGATTGAGATTAATTGAATTCTCAGATGTTGAAGCAATTCATGAGTTACATTCATTACCTGAAACAGATGAGTTTAATGCCCTTGGAATACCACAGGATATAGAAGAAACAAAATCTATAATTGAAGCTTGGATTGCAGAGAACGGATTGGACATTATTAAGAATTACACTTTTGCAATTGAGAATAAGCTGAATAGTGATTTTATAGGTCTATTTGGATTGAAGCTAGGAAGTGAAAAATACAAACTGGGAGAAGTATGGTATAAAATACATTCTGATTACTGGAATAATGGAATTGCCACTGAAGTTTTAGCCCGGATGATCGATTTTGGATTTGATGAATTAATGCTGCACAGAATTCAAGCAGGTTGTGCTGTGGATAATATCGGTTCAATCAAGGTCCTGGAAAAGGTTGGAATGATTAGAGAAGGCATAGGAAGAAAAATCCTTCCATTGAAATCTGGCTGGTCTGACAACTTTGCATATTCCATTCTTGAAACCGATCAACGAAAACAAGGATCTATAAAAAATGATCCTTCCATATAGGGCAATGAAGTAGGAATTAAAACCTACTTACTCTTCATCAGCCTTATCAAAGTACTTTTTGTACCATTCCAGCATTCTTTTCCATTGATCGTGGTAATCTGTTGCACTTCCGTTATATCCTGCACCGTGTCCTGCCTTCTGATAATTAACCCATACCACATCTTTTCCTAATCGACGCATGGCATAGTATAATTCTCTTGTGTTCAATGCGGTAACATTCCAATCCCCTTCACCGGTGAGTAAGAGGTGAGGTGTTTTTATGCGATCGGCAAACATCACAGCAGAAGTATTGATATATTTTAATGGCGCTTCCCACAGGCTGACACCAATACGATCTTGTCCTACTTCTGCAGCAGCATAATTCCTGGTTCCTATTTTAGGGCTATCTCCAAGAAAACTGATAATATTTGTCTTACCTGATATATTGATCGCTGCAGCAAATCTATCCGTCTGTGAAATCAAGAGGGAAGTCGCATATCCACCATAACTGACACCATGAACTCCAAGTTTTTTTTCGTCCACGAGTCCCATGTCGATGAGTTTATTGATGCCGGAAGTCACACCTTTAATCCAGGCTTCCCCGGGATACCCTTCTTCCAATGAAACAGAAGGTCTAAAGCCAAAATATCCTGCATTCGCCACCATATTCATTGATGGGCGATATCCATTGTTAAAGAAGGTTTCATATAACTCGCACACCAGTGGATACTTCTTACCTTCCTCATAGTCGACGGGATAATAGAGCACACCATTTAGTTCATTTCCATCAACATCACGATACTTAACGAGTTCTGTCCTTGTAATCTTCCGTGTTGAGATCCATGGGTTGAGATCTGTCAGCTGTTTCGTTCCTTCAAAGCCGGGATCACTAACATAGAGATCATTAGGTAGGTTTCCATCTGAAAAATTGTAGAAGAATTGATTACCCTCCTTCGATACCCTCCACCTGGAATATAGATTGGAATCAAGCATTAAGTCGGTGAATGTTCTGGAGTCGATATCATATTTTACCATTCCACGCTCCCATTTATCCCTTGCAGAATATGCCATGAACCAGGAGTTGCCATCCTTTGACCAGTGAATAATACTTCTTGAAGGAGCTTCATCTGGATCTTCCGGTAAGTCATATACTTTATTCATGGTGTTCTGATCAATATCTATCAACCAATAGCCGGTTTTTGAAGAGGCAAGAACTGCTTTTCCATCATGTCTCCATCTCATGAAAGAAAACTTGGCATCCATGGTATCTTTCTTAGAGATCTCAGTGGTGTCAAATGATACTTTAGTTGGTTTGGATTGACCAATGGATTGTACATAGATGTGGCTGGAATCGGTATATGCAAAGTGGGTTTTAGATTCATCCCATGAGATGTTAATTCTTTTTTCAGATGGAGCAATGAGTGTGTCTCTTTCCGATGGGTTATCAAGAGCAATAGCATATAAGCCGTAATCAGTTCCGCCTTTACGCTGGTATGCCGTTTTTTTAGGATTGTATTCAATAAATGTGATGGTATCCCCATTTTCCGTAAGGTTAACATCATCATATCTGCTTTCAGGTAGTATATCGGTAATCATGGCAGAGCGGATGTCTACTTTTACTACTTCATTTAATGAACTGTGATATCTTATTTTCTCCCATTTGAGTAACGGTTCATTGCCGTCATAAACTGTTATCGGCCCTACTGTTGCTTCCCGATATAGACTGTCTCCAATGGTCAACCAGTCATCTGCTCTCAAGGCAATGATAACAGCAGTGTTGTCTTTGGTCCAATAAATTTCATTAGAGGGGGAAATGCTTCTTTCATCTTTTATATCCATCAATTTCGACTTATCTGTTGAGAGATCATATAAAAATAATCTATACCGATCATCCTCGTATTTAACATAAGCCAGTTTTTTACCATCAGGTGAAAATTCGAAAGCGTTGATTATTGATTTGGCAGGAGAGATGGTTCTTATTTCTCCGGTTTCAGAATTGATGATGACAAGTTCACTCGTGTAAGGAGCGACATAGCTGGGATCAGCAAATCTAAAATGATCAACATCCTTGCGGTCCATTCCGGATCTGATGGTCCCTGCCACCCAGAGGCCATCATCCGTCATAGATGAATAATCAAAACTTTTTACATTCAATGCGTCTTCAGATGTGAAGGGGGTCTTCTGTGCGTTGGCCGCGATAAAAAAGAAGCTGAAAAAGTATAAGGCAAGATATCTCATATGATTGGTTTTCATTTTGTGATTATCAAACATAGATAATACTTTAAATTCAGATTTAGAAAGAGAATCTCAATTTGCAATAAAGAGTAGTATTAGAATATGAATATTGATGAGATATCGTCATCGCATTCAGATCAATGATGTAAATATTCCTATACTTGCAATGTAAGATGAACAAATAGTAAAAAACTAAGGAGATCAGAAATTAAGCTAATTTTCAGGTAGATTGTACTTCATTAAATTTATAAATTTATTCAGTCTATAATTATTTACCTCATTAACTCAATCTTCCTATGAGATATCTTTATTCAATATTGATTGTGATATTTGGTTTCTCTGTGGCACATGCACAGTGGGATGTCAAGATAGACAGCATCTTTTTAGAATTTAAAGATTCACCCGGATGTGCGGTAGGTGTATTCAAAGATGGTGAGATCATTTTTAAAAAAGGTTATGGAATTGCCAACTTGGATTATGACATTCCGATCACTCCAACTACAGTATTTGATATTGGTTCCGTATCAAAGCAATTCACAGCTGCGTGTATTGTCATCCTTGAAAACAAAGGGAAGTTGTCCTTCGATGATGATATAAGAAAATTCATTCCTGAAATTCCTGAGTATGCAGAGGGCATTGTTACCATAAGACATTTATTGCATCACACCAGTGGATTAAGAGATTATCTGACCTTGATGTATTTATCAGGCCTAAGTTTTGATGATTATTTCACAGAAGAAGATGGGCTTTCAATTCTGACAAGACAAAAAGAACTCAACTTTCAGCCTGGATCTGAATACTTATATAGCAATTCGGGTTACCTGGCCTTGGCTATTATTGTAAGAAGAATATCCGGAATGTCCATAGGAGAATTCACAAGTAAACACATTTTTGAGCCATTGGGAATGAAAAATAGCCTCGTGTATGAAGATGGATCAGCTGTGATTAAGAATAGGGCCATCGGATATGCTAAGAATGGCGAGGAATTTATTAGAGAGCATCATTTTGATTTTGTATTGGGGGGAGATGGACAGGTCTATACCACTGTAGAGGATTTTTTTAAGTGGAATGAAAACTTCAAATCTAATCAACTGGGCAATGAGACTTTTATGGAAAAATTATTGACGCGAGGAGTATTGCTCAATGGAGACACCCTCGATTATGCATTGGGCATAGGCCATCGAAATTATAGGGGCCACTCAGCCATAGGACATGGGGGAGCCTGGGGAGGATTCAGGGCCGATTATATGAATTTCCAGGAACAAGACTTAGCTATTGTGGTTATGAGCAACCTGGGGAGTGCTAATCCAGGGCAGAAAGTCAGTCAGGTAGCTGGCTTGTTTCTTGAAGATAAATCAGAAAGTATGGCTCCTGAATCTAAACTGGATGTAGCTCGAAAGGCAACAATAAAAGAAATACCCATTGATCAAATGGTAGGCAAATACGGAATACAAGCAGGAATGATGGCAACCGTTTCTGTAAATAATGATTCATTGACTGTCCTTCAGAGTTGGGATAACGTTTCTTTCAATATAATAAGAATCGAAGGGAATACCTTTCAGGTACCAGGGAATGAAAGCCTGGATTTAACTTTTTCTGATTTAAAGGACGGCCACACTCAATTGTTAACTGTCATTCAAAATGGTGTAGAAATTGCTTCTAAGCGTGTACAGGAAATGGAGATACAAGAAGTTGAATTGAAGGATTATGAAGGTGATTATTTCAGTGAAGAACTCGATGTAACTTATGATTTATCAGTAAAAGATGAAATCCTGATGGTCCACATTCCTGGAATAGGCCATGTAGAGCTTGCGGTGTATGCTCCGGATCAGTTTTTATATCAAGGGAATTTGATAAAGTTTGATAGGAAAAATGGAGCTGTTTCAGGATTTTCACTTGATGCTGGAAGAGTAACTAATTTGAAGTTTTCGAAAGTATTAAAATAAGGGTTGCAATCAAAATTTAGTTACATGTCTACTAAGCACCTTTCCTTACGGCAGAAAGTTAAAGCATTTCTTTATCAGAATAGAGTCTTGACTTGATGATAAATCTGATGCTCAAAGAGATTTCCAATGAAAAGCTGGGGCCTCTACCTTCCACCACATCTACTGTAAGCTGCGTATGCTTTCAATATTCAAATTGATCTTTCGACATGTAAAAATCACAACCATGAATCAAAAGTGAAATCGGATATGCTTGATGAATAACCTCGGGCTTACCAATCCCTTCGGGCTTGGGAATCCCTTACGAGGCGATGTAAGAAGGCTCCTACCTTC
>JABDLO010000308.1 GCA_013002995.1 Saprospiraceae bacterium
ACCCTCACCTTCAAATCATAGAAGCACATAAGGATTTAGCACTGAGCAAGATTGAAACAGAAAAGGCTAAACTTTTACCACAGATCAATACCGGATTAAAACTTCAGACTGCTTTTGGAAACTATCCACTATTTGGATATCAGGTCGGTGTAAATGTACCCCTATTCAGAAAAGCATATAACGGTAGAATCCAAGCTGCTAAGATTGAAGTAATGGTACAGGAAGAAGCGTTAAAAACAGAGCAACTTAAATTGAATAGAACCATCAGTGAATTAATCTATCGTTATGACCATCAGCGAACAATCCTTCAATTTCTGGAGGAGGAATTATCTCCCCTGGTCAATAATCAAAGCATAGCCAATTTAGCTGCTTATCAGGAGGGTGAAACTGGATACCTGGAATACCTGGATAGTCTGGAACATGTTGTGAAAGTAAAGCAACAATTCTTAGAAGCTGTTTATCAGTATAATATTTTGAAAATCGAATTAGCCTATTGGCTAGGTAAATAATCAATCACTTCTTTTATCAATAAAATGTATTTAACATGAAAAAACTAATCCTTTTAATTTTTGCATATGTGATATTTAGCAGTCATGATATGTTTTTAAAAATGGGCACCTATTTTCTGAATCCCAACACGCCCTCTACGATTAAGCTGTATAATGGAACATTTGACAAAAGTGAAAACATCATAGCAAGGACCAGAATGCAGGACGTAAGCCTGGTGGGTAATGGAACCCGGACCAGAGTTGATTCCAACCTATGGTCTGAAATGAATAATATCACCATTCTGAATTTCAATTCAGGAGAAGCTGGAACATGGGTTGCAGGTGTATCCACCACTGCCAATTCCATTGAGCTTAATGCCCAGGATTTTAATGAATATCTAGACCATGATGGCGTTCTTGATATGCTCAACTGGCGTAAAGAAAATAATGCTATGGAAGAGGACGCCATAGAAAAATATTCCAAGCATGTCAAAGCAATATTCCAGGTAGGCGATAAAAATACCGAGGATTGGAAGACTGTATTAGGATATCCGATAGAGTTTGTCCCTACAAGCAATCCTTATCATTTTCACTCGGGAGATGACTTTTCTGCTCACTTGCTTTTAAATGGGCAGCCACTTGCTGATCAATTGGTATATGTAGGCTCCGATACTCAAGATCACGGTCATACGCACGACGAAGGAGAAGGTCATGACCATGATGATGGGCATTCCCATGATAATGATGAAGCTTCCAGCCATGATCACGATGATGGAGATGATGGCCACGCTGAAGAACACCAACACAATGCCACTCAGTTAACAACGGACGAGAATGGTATGGTCACTTTTACTCCGGATCATGAAGGTCAATGGTATCTAAGAACAATATATATGGAAACTGTAGAAGACGCAGAACTCACTCACGAGTCTAATTGGGCAACCTTGACCTTTGAAATAGGCCATGGGCATAGTCATGGTGAGGCTATTAGTCAAACCACTGAAACTGCAGGAGGAATGCCCAATTACATTTACTGGTTAGGTGGTATTGTAATGCTTTTACTAGTAATAATATTAATGAAGCGAAAAAATTCCGCCCAATAAATCAACCATCTCTATTGATAAAAGAAGAATAACCATATACAATGTTAAATCGCATTATAAAATTTTCATTGCAGAACCGGCTGATCATATTGGCGGCTTTTGCATTTATCATGGTCACAGGTACGTACATCGCTTCAGAAATGGATGTTGATGTTTTTCCTGACCTAACGGCTCCCACCGTTACCGTATTGACTGAAGCACATGGAATGGCTACGGAAGAAGTTGAAAAACTGGTTTCATTTCCTGTTGAGTCAGCTCTTAATGGTGCTCCTAATATTCGACGTATTCGTTCATCCTCTGCAATGGGAATTTCTATTGTATGGGCAGAATTTGAATGGGGAACTGACATATATAAAGCAAGGCAAATAGTTGCCGAAAAATTAGCAACGATTGAGGGAAAATTGCCCGAGGGTGTTGATAGCCCTCTCCTTGCTCCTATTTCATCTATAATGGGAGAAATTATGCTGATGAGCCTTAGCTCTGATAGCATACCATCTATGGAATTACGGACAATAGCCGACTGGAACTTAAGGCCTCAACTCCTGGCCATTGGCGGTGTTGCTCAGGTGATGGTCATTGGTGGTGATTATAAGGAATACCAGGTTTTGGCTTCTCCTGAAAAAATGAAATATTATGGTGTATCATTAGAAGAATTAGAGTATGCTGTATCTTCTTCAACCCATAATGCCACAGGAGGATTTATCAATCAATATGGAAACCAGTACATCATTCAGGGTGTAGGAAGGACCAGTTCTATTCAGGAAATTGGATTGACATTGATCAAACAACTGGGGTCTAACCCGATTTACATAGATGACGTAGCAGAAGTAAAGATTGGAGCAGCACCCAAAATTGGAGATGCAGCTGTAAATGGAAAGCCTTCTGTTATCCTTACTTTACTAAAACAACCCAATGCCAATACTTTGAAATTGACTGAGCGGATTGATGCTACCATGGCTTCTATTAAAGATCAGTTACCAAATGGAGTAGCCTTAAATACCCACATATTTCGTCAATCTAATTTCATCAAAGCTTCAATTGATAATCTTCAAAGGACGCTCATTGAAGGGGCAATATTTGTAAGTATCATCTTATTTTTCTTTTTATGGAATTGGAGGACTACCGCTATATCTCTAATTGCCATACCGGTATCCTTATTGGTTACAATTATTGTGATAAAGCTGCTTGGATTTACCATCAATACCATGAGTCTGGGAGGGATGGCCATTGCTATTGGAGCATTGGTGGACGATGCAATTATAGACGTTGAAAATATATTTAAACGATTAAGGCAAAACACACTTTTACCAAAAGCTGATAGAGAACCTTCAATAAAGATTATTTACGATGCTTCAAGTGAAATTCGTAATTCTATTTTAATAGCTACGTTGATCATTATAGCAGCATTTATCCCCTTGTTCTTTTTAAGTGGAATGGAAGGAAGGTTGTTGCAACCTTTAGGGATCTCATTCATCGTAGCCATATTTACTTCGCTATTGGTAGCAGTTACCCTGACACCTGTTCTAAGTAGTTATCTATTAATCAATGAAAGAAGATTAAAGAAGCAAGCCAGAGGAAGCTGGATTGAACGTAAAATTTCATACGGCTATCGAAATATACTTCAATTGATTCTTAAGTTTCCTCGTTGGATCATATTTTCATCCATAATCTTATTCATTGCCTCCTTATGGTTGATCACTGGTTTAGGGAGAAGTTTCTTGCCTGAATTTAATGAGGGTTCGCTTGTAATCAGTGTAGTAACACCTCCTGGAACCTCTTTGGATGAATCAAATAAAACAGGCAGGCTTGTTGAAGAAATCATGCTTGAAATGCCGGAAGTTGATCAGACTTCCAGAAGAACGGGAAGATCAGAATTAGATGAGCATGCACAAGGTGTAAATTCTTCTGAAATCGATGCACCATTCATACTATCTGGAAGGAGTGAATCTGAATTCCTGGAAGATGTTAGAAGTAAATTATCCCTGGTATCTGGTGCAAATATTACCATTGGCCAACCCATTGCCCATCGAATAGATCATATGCTTTCAGGAACAAGGGCCAACATTGCCATTAAAATTTTTGGTCCCGATTTGAATCAATTATTTACGCTTGGAAATAAGATAAAGAGGGAAATAGAAGAGGTGCCGGGTCTAGCCGATCTTAATGTAGATCAGCAGATTGAAGTACCTCAGCTAAGAATTAATCCCAATAGGGTAATGCTGGCAAAATATGGAATCAGACTGGGTGATTTTATGGACTTCATCGATGTGGCATTCGCCGGTGAAAGAGTTGGACAAGTCTATGAAGGTCAAAGGAGTTTTGACCTTGTGGTAAGATACAATGAGAAAAATCGAAATTCTGCAGAAGCTATAGAGAATAGTCTCATCGATACTCCTGATGGTCAAAAGATCCCATTGCACTATGTTGCAGATGTAAACGTAGCTGGTAATCCATATTCTGTAGAGAGAGAAAATGTACAACGCAAAATTGTGGTTTCAGCAAATGTAGCTGATCGCGACTTAAGAAGTGTAGTAAATGATATTCAGTCAGCTATTTCTGAAGGTATCACTCTTCCCGAAAACTATAGAATAGAATATGGGGGTCAGTTTGAAAGTGAAGAACGGGCAACCCGAATGTTGTTACTGACTTCTGTAGGCGCAATATTTCTAATATTCTTTTTTCTCTATATGGAATTTAAAAACTTGAAACTGGCAAGTATCGTCCTGATTAACCTACCCCTGGCATTAATAGGAGGAGTTTTTATAGTTTATATTACATCAGGCATTATTTCAATTGCATCTACTATCGGGTTTATTAGTTTATTCGGAATTGCAGCGAGAAATGGAATTTTATTGGTAAGTAGATACCAGGTACTTCAAGAAGAAGGAAAAAGATTAAGAGAAACCATCATTGAAGGATCCATTGACAGATTAAATCCAATATTAATGACGGCACTCACTACTGGTCTGGCACTTATTCCATTGGCTATGGCAGGAGGTGAAGCAGGCAATGAAATACAAAGCCCAATGGCTGTCGTTATATTGGGT
>JABDLO010000216.1 GCA_013002995.1 Saprospiraceae bacterium
GGATGACCCTATGGGTATAAAAGGGCTTTCAGTGGCTGACCTCGGAATTCAGATGGGTGCAAGCTTTACCACTGCCCCGGTATTACTTCCCAATATCGCTCTAGCTGGTAAAATTGATATAGGAAAATTTTCTGGAGAAGCTGTTGTAGCATTTGATACCAGAAATCCATCTAAAAGCATGATTGCTGCAAGCTATAATAAGATCATGTTGTGGGACCTTATCAATATAACTACAAGCAAAAAACTGCAGCAAAAGATTCCCAAAGGTATCAAGAAAACGTTGGAATCATTTTATACTGAAAATGTAAATATGGAAATTGTTCCATTCCCTCTGGAAGTACTGGAGAAGCATTATGATGCAGGTTTTAGAATGGAAGGTGCCATATCGGTGGCAGGATTAAAAGGAGAAGCTGCATTTGACCTGGACTATGATGAGGGGGTTTCAGCATCAGGCAAAGTAGACCCTATTGACTTAAAGATCCTAAAATTTAAAGGAGCAGGAAAAAATGCTAAACCAGGTTTCGCCCTGGAATTACGTAAGAGTAAAACGCCCAAACTCGGGTTGAATGGGAGTGTATATTTATTAGGACTTCAGGCAGAAACAGAAGTAAAGTTGTTGGACAACGGATTTCAATTTGAAGTAGGTGGAAAGATATTTGACTTATTTAAAGGACAAATTAAAGCACATGGAACGGATTTATCCAAAGCTGGTGATATAGGTCTAAATGTGAAGTTGGAAAATGAATTCTCAGGATTTCTTGAAAGAGAAGCCATAAAGATCATCGAACGAAGCACTTCAAAAGCCATAAAAAACTTATCTAAAGCCCAGAAAAATATAACTAAAGCACAAACAAATATCAATAATCTGGACACGGAGATTAAGCTGGTCCGAAAAATAGTTGAAGATGATCAAGCCAAGGACAGGAAGAAGATAAACAAAGCTAAAAGCAATGTAAAAGCAGCTCAGAACAAGGTGAATAAGATTGATAAAAAAATCAAAGCCAAAAGGAAAGAGTATAAAAAACTAAAGAAACACCAACACATAAAAAAGACTGCAATAAATACTCAGATTGCAACTTTAAAAGCATCTAAGGCTACTGCAACTGCCGCATTAAATTCTGCTCAATTTGTTCTTAATGGAATGATGAAGTTAAATGTCAACCCAGACGCAGATCCGAGGATGGTCTCCTTATATGCCAGCCAGAAATCAGCCATTATTGCATTGGAAGCGGCAAAATTGTACCTGGAAAACTTAAAAAAGACCTTAGGGTTTACAGGAGAGGTGGGCACTTTCATTATCGATAAGGGGGCGGATGCATTAATTCGGGTAAAGAAAGCATCATTTGCCGGGAATCTGGGCACGCTCCATGGAGCTAAAGTAGATCTAAAACTGGAAGTTGAATGGATGAAGAAAAAGCACAAATTAAGAGTAAAGTATGACTTCAAGGATATGAAGTCCTCTTTGTCTCTATTGGTGGACATGTTGATGAAAAAGAAAAATTAAAGATTGTAATGTGATAAAGAATACCCGTTGTACAATTTATTAGATAAATTAAAACGTTCTTTGCTTGAAATCTGGTTCATCTACCCAAGAAAATTAATTAAAGTATGAGGGGTTCCAGCTTTATAACCAAGCAATAATTCAATTGAATGCCAGATAATAAAACAGGACCATTTCTTCAAGGCATTACCAGGCTTCTCACAGATGGGACTTTAGGTACAACGGATATTGTCGAATCTATGCATCATAGAATCGTTCACCCCCCTTTATTACCTTCCACTCCCATTCAGCATTTGATTACCGGAATAGCAGGAATCACTTATCGAAATATCAAGTGGAGTACTCGATTGATCGGAAAAGGAATTGATAAATCACTTTATAAGTTGGCACCATTTCTTGGTGAGATAAAAGATACACCTAAGAAAGTCGCCTTAGTTTCAATTCTCAATGGGATCCTTGGTGATTATTTAGAGATAAACAACAATCCACTGGCGATTCAGATGAACCTCAAAAATCAAGACAGGGACACATCCATAGACGCATCATCCCAGGCATGTGAATTGAGAAATGTTAAAGGGAGAATATTAATTATGGTTCATGGCTCATGTGGCAATGATTTCCAATGGAATCAAGAAGATCACAACCACGGTATAGCTTTGGCAGAAAAATTTGATAAGACTGCCTTGTTTTTAAACTACAACAGTGGTTGTCATGTCTCATCCAATGGAAAAGATTTAAATAAACTACTTGAAAGACTCATCTACATCTGGCCTGTCCCAGTTGAAGAAATCACGATCATTAGCCATAGCATGGGTGGGTTGGTCACCCGAAGTGCATATCACTATGGTCGGCTGAATGATAATGGCTGGATAAAGCATTGTAGTAAAATGGTATTCCTGGGTACGCCTCATCATGGTGCCCCCTTAGAGCGAATTGGAAACTACCTGGATACCATCTTACATGTCATTCCATATACCACTCCGATTTCAAAGCTTGGAAAAATAAGAAGTGCCGGAATCACAGATTTAAGATATGGGCATGTAGTTGAGGAAGACTGGAAGGATAGAGATCGGTTTGAGCTATCAGGAGATCAAAGAAATATCGTTCCTTTACCGGATGGAGTTGAATGTTTTGCAATAGCCGGTATAACAGGAAAAACCTCAGACAAACCTTCAATCCGAAAATCCGGGGATAAGATGGTTAGCCTGAATAGTGCGTTGGGCATCCATAAAGATCCTGAAAAGTCATTGGAGTTTAAGAAAAAAAATACATGGATATCAGAAGAGACAACTCATTCAGAATTGTTGAGCAATAAATACGTATTCAATAAGCTGGCCTCATGGATGAAATAGGTAAAAGGAGTTGCAAATTTATTTGCAACAAGCTTAATGACTTCAAAGCAATATCTAAATAGAAGAAAGAGGAAGACATTTATAGATTTACTTCTCTATCACCTCCAATCCAACTATTGTAAAATCATCCGGATACTTCTTAAGATTGCCACATTCCAGGCCAAATTCATAAATAGCATTAAAGAGTTGCTCGAGTGATCGCATGCTATTTCTTAACAAAAGGGATTCAAAATCATGATCTACCTCATCATCATCTACTTTATCCAGAATATCTAAAATTGCATCTGTATAAAGGCATAATTTATCTCCACTTTGGAGTTGTATTTCTTTTTGTGAAAAAGAAACTTCATCGTCCGAGAATGCACCAACCAAAGTCCCTTCTGTACTCAAAGGAATTATTTCCTGAGTGCTTTTCCTTACAATATAACCTTCCGGGTGACCTGCTTGTGTATAAGTCAATATTCCTGAAGAAGTATCATAGATGGCATAAAACATAGTTACAAATGCATCTCCCGGCATATTACCATATAGCCTCTTATTGGTTAATCTTACTGCTTGTTCTGTCGAAGTAAGTCCAGCGGCTGCATTTTTAAATACTGTAGACAACATAAAAGTGAGCAAAGCAGCAGGAATGCCATGCCCCGTAACATCAGCGATTAATATTCCATATTTATCATCCGATAGTTCTATAACATCAAAAAAATCACCTCCTACCTCATCCATCGGAATGAAAAGCGAGGCAAATCGTACATCATCATGTTGAGGAAACTTTGTGGGAAGCAATAAATGCTGAACGATCTTGGCCTGGTCCAATTCTTTCTTGATGCGCTCCTGGAAAGTCTTTAGTTCTTTGTTGGCTAGCCTGAGCTCGACCTGAGTCTTACGTAAGTCTGTTATATCAGATTGAATACCTACATAATGTGTAACAATGCCATCTTGATTTAGAATGGGGGTAATGGATAATCGATTCCAGAATGGGTCTCCGGTTTTAGTATAATTCAATAGCTCAACCGTACATGCTTCCCCCTTTTTAATGGCTTCTCTTAATTTAGCAACTGATTTCTGGTTGGTATCCTCTCCTTGAAGGAATCTGCAATTTTTGCCTATTGCATCTTGACTGCTATATCCTGTTAATTTCTTGAAACCTTCATTGACGAAAATTAATGGACGATCTGGCTGGGTCATGGTACTTATGGTAATTCCCTCCGAAGAAGCATTGGCAGCTTTCTCTAGCAACTCGGTTTCAGAAAGTATTTCTATATAATTTTTTTCGTTCATAGATTCTAAATGCCCACAACCTAAATTGAACACACAATTTAATTATTAATCTTCTCTCTTTCATACTTCTTCAAGAGATTGATATTATGATTATCAATTATATTTTGGATATAATGCATAAAGCACTCAAATATTATTTTAGATATTCTTTATATTTAGAAATCGAGCGTTCAATGGTGTATATTATAAGTCCCACTATTTCGCTGTATAATAATTAACAACTGTTGTCATGATTCCCATGTAACCTGGGTTTATGACTTAAGTTCGGCAATGAATTATAAATATTTACTAACCCTTAATAACCATTACTCATGATTACCCATTTGCAAGAAACACTACGACATCGATTAAAAGAGATCCATGATTTCTTACATAATAAAGAAAAGGAAGTACTTGGTGATCTTAGATCTTTCTTATGGCAGGGGCTTGAAACAGACGAAGCATTATTGATTCAATTAATGAATACTGCCCCTCCTACCAATGGCCCCTATCCTACCCCTAGCACTCCAGGAAATATTGAACTGGGATGGACACTTTATTTCTTAAACGTTCTTTTACCTGAAATGGGTGAATGGGAAAGGAGGTTGTACGGGCTATTGAAAGATTTGTTGGAATTACCGGGGACCAAGATCACCAAAGAAGATTGGACCAAATGGGAACAAATATGGAAAACGACTGGCATCCTTCTGGGTGATGGTTCCTTAGTTTCTTCTCAAAGGTATGCTGTTATGGACTTAAGATGGTCACTTTTTGTCATCGAATACCTGAAGTATCAAATCTTCAGAAAGTCTAAGGCTCATTTTCAACCCTATCCCAATACAATAACGATTGATCCAAATAATCAGCAACAATTGACCATTGCAGTTATGGGCGACTGGGGAACAGGGAATTATCAGGATGGACCTTCACCGTCGAGCCCTTCAAAACAGGTCATGGCTGCTATTAAAAACTTAACACCTGATATGGTCATTCACCTGGGTGATGTTTATTATGCAGGTACTGAAAATGGAATACTCCCGGGAGATAATGAAGAACAAATTAATCTTGTTGATGCCTGGGATTACAATGCTCCACTTGGCAACTTCACGCTCAACTCAAATCATGAAATGTATGGCGGAGGAAACGGATACTTTAAAGTAGCTTTAACTTCTCCACTATTTAAACCTTACCATACAAGGCCACATGGTACACATCCTACGAGTTATTTCTCTATAGAATTTGGTGAGTATGTTATTCTAGGCCTTGACTCAGCCTACAATGCCACCAACTGGTACATGCATGGAAGAATCACAGACTCCCATCAACCAGGTTTTATGAATAAATACAAGAATTCAGGTAAAAAAATACTCCTTTTCACCCATCACAATCCTATTGACACCTTAGGTGATAATATCAATAAACTATGGACTGATGTTACTTCTCGGGATGCATTGGGTGGAGCTCCACACATGTGGTACTGGGGACATCTTCACAATGGTATGGTGTATAATAACAATGCGGCATCAGGATCTGAAACACTTGCCCGATGCCTAGGAAATGCTGCAATCCCAATTGGTGTGGGACATTGGCTCAACAATAAAAATATTGACTTTTTCACAAAGACTCCCCTGAATGACGGCACTGTCAATAATTCGCTCAGAGTGAAAAATGGATTTGCCCTTCTTACCATCTCACAAAATGGAATAATTGAAACCTGGTATGATCAATCCGGGGATCAATGCTGGACCAATCAGGCATAACATAAATTACTTTAGAATTTAAAACAATTTGTCGATGAAATTTATACCCCATGATTCAAGGGCAGCTAATTATCTTAATGCCCTTGAAGATGCACATGACAAATCTACATCCGATAAAAACAACACACTAAATCACGTTGAAAACTATCTTGAGAAATGGGAAAACACCAGAAAGGATCCGGAAACCATAGATGAAAAACTCGCCCACCTGGGAATGAAACTCAGCCATGCTGCATCTGAAGGAGATGCAGAACAAGTGAAAAAGTTAGAATCAGAATTTCAGCAATTGGCAGAGCAGCATCCTCAATCTACCCTGATGAAAAGTGTAACTGGGTATATGAAAAATCATAGTGTTCCGGGTTATGATTATAGGAATTGGAAAGATCATTCTTCAGGACTTCAATTCGGAATGATTAAAGCAACTTTAGATGATGACGCTACGATAGGCATTATTGGTGATTGGGGTACCGGAGATCCCGATGCACAGGCCTTGCTCCAGGAGATGAAGGACGATTTCAATCCTGACATATACATCCACCTTGGAGACATTTATCGCAGCTGCAGGTATCATAAAGATGTGTTACCCAATTTTATCAATATTTTTGATGCAGTCTATCCACCAGTAAATGGCAAACCAACAAGGCCCCCGATCTTAACCATCGCCGGAAATCATGATTATATGAGCAATGGAGGATACGGATTTTTTAAACTCCTGGACACTGTTAATGCCCATCATCCGTCCTGGAAACAGGAAGCCAGTTATTTCTGTCTCAGGACCAAAAGCAATAAATGGCAATTCCTGGGTGCAGACACAGGGATCAATGATCCATCGTACACCCATAAAAATGAGCATCCCGGGCTCGAGCCGGATGAATATACCTGGCACTATGATAAATTGAAAAACTTCACTAATAAAGGAAAAGGAAGAACCATATTCATGACCCATCATCCTTTATTTTCAGCAACGCACCGACTGCAGGAGAATGAATATGTAAACCATGATTTGGCTCAACACTTTTGTGGATATATGAAAGGAGGAAGTGTACAGCCCGATGAAATAAGGCTCTGGTTATGGGGACACAATCATTGGTTCATCCCTTATGTAAATACAGCTATCATCAACCCATCACCAGGTGTGTCTGGAATGATGGACAAGGGCAGATTACTGGGAGGAAGTGCTCGTCATGACTACCATACCTCATCTGAAATTGTAAAAAGTGGCCAACACGTAATCAATTATCAGGACAGCAATGGAAACAATAAACCCCTGGTTCCTGACTTTAACAACAACTTACCAAATCACACCTATGCCATCATGAAACTATCAGATGCTGATGCGGAGATCACTTATTATCAAACTCCTGCGTGGCAATATAATGATAATAACCCTGTTAAGAAACTACCAGGGAACCAGCATAGGGTTTTATTGAGAGAATATGTGTTAAATACCAAGCCTTCACAGAAATATGTAAAGCAATAAAATAAGACTGTGGAGTAAACTTGACTTAATTTTCCTCCTGAAGTATGGGAACAATCTGGATAAGAGCATCCCATAAATTAGGTTCTAGAAAACAAATACCTCCACCTCCTCTTTTCTCCTGGGATATCATTCTATTGATGTCTGCAATGCAGACCCATTTTCCCTTTTTTACATCCTCCTGAGCCGTGATGCCCCATTTGGAATGATCCTGAGTATACTTCCATCGATAACCTTTAAGGTGAAGCTTCTCCAGGTCTACTTCCATGACGTCTTTAACATCTTCAGAAGATTCATCATCCTGTGATGCAGTAACCGGTCCTCGCCTCCAGGATTCAACATCCATATCCACTTTAAGTGTTGGGCTTACGAGGTCAACCCAAAAGTCATCATGCCACACTTTACTCTTAGCAATCAGCTGAAAATCTTTACCTTTTTTGGATTTAAACTTGACTATTGAGGGCTCCTTAATTTCTTTTACATCACTCTCATGATATAATTTATACAATGCTTCAGTAGGCAATATTCCTTCTGGCAAATAAGAATCCTTGACATTCACTTCCGGGTCTTGCTGATGTAACATTTGATACGCAATTTTTTCGGCAACTTCATATCCGGAAAGTTCGATACAAAGGAATGTTTGTCCATATTTCAATTCATTTGCCGGAAGGTCTAATTCTCCCTTAAATGGAAACCTGGGAACGGAATGAAGCAGTATTAATCCAGAATCCTCTTTTTTATTAAAACAAAGAATTCCTTTACAATGCCCTCTCCATTGCTGGTCTCTATCGCCATCAGGATTTTCATCATTGTAAATGATAAAACCCTGATCTTTACTCACGCCTTTGAAGATCTCGTCCAATGTATGGTATAATGCTCCTTCCTTCTTTGCTAGTGAAAACCTGGACAATTTTAATGAAGAACTATCTTCATCATAATAAAGATAATCGCCTCCAATATTTTCCTTACCACCTACATGAACTGGCATTTTATAAATAAACCACCAATCGGTCTTTTTCCCGGATTCATCCCTGACATTCATATACACTTCTTTAAACTTTGAATCTTAAGTTAACATTAATTCTTGTTACATATTTGGATTTTACATATTAATTTAATTATTTTTAATGACCCAATTAATCATACCAATTGAATTGAACGAGTACCAGTATATTAGAAAAATCTAGGTAAGTCACCTGTTGCATTTCGCATTTTGTGTGTATTCTCTTCTCTGTGGTTGATTGTGAGTATTGTATATTATAAATACCATTATACCAATTGATATGTCTACTTTACAAACCCTAAAGGACCATGCTTCTCACCCGGTGGAAGCAAGGGACCTGGATTGGATCAAGAGTGCTCTCCAATCCGCTATTGAGCTCGAGCATTCTACTTTACCATTGTACCTGGCTGCCATGTTTTCTCTGGAAGTTCAGAATTATACTACCTACAATCTCATAAGGAGCGTCGTAATGGAGGAAATGGTTCACATGGCCGTAGCCTGCAATACTTTGGCAGCTCTCGGTGGGAAACCCAGCATCAGTAAGTTGAATCCTAAATTTCCAGGCAAGGGTCTTCCCGGAGGTGCAGAACCTGACCTGGAAGTTGCATTGGCAAGACTGAGCGTGCTACAGGTAAAAAACTTTATGCGCCTGGAAATGCCTACTTTTTTGCTCCCTCCTGAATTCCAGAATGAAACTTACCCTACCATTGGAGTACTGTATTCCAATATTAAAAAAGCCATACAGAAAAATGCTGATGAAATTAGATCAACTGTAAGGAAGGTTCTTTCTTCAGCCCCTGATCTCTACTCCAATCAGGTTGGAGATAACATCGGTTTTACAACCATCCAGCTCAAAGAAAATCATCCCAATCATACTGATGAAGTTGATCAGATCATAGATGGGATCAACGAGATTGTTGAACAAGGTGAAGGTGCTCACTCCGGTGATTTGTGGACACACACCTTTGAAGATGAGGAATCTCACTATGCAAGATTTGGAGAGATTTACTACGGTGCAAGATTTCAGGACCCTAAAGGAGAACTTAAACTCACCCGCGAGACTGAACCTCAGTTCTTTAAAGGACATAAGATCTCCTGGCCACAAGTAACCAATGTTCTAACCATTCCTTCTGATGGATATAAGGCCATCCTTGATGTATATCAATCCAGACATGGAGACCATGATGACCTGAATGCCATTAAAGAGGCTCTTGATGGATTCGATGTCCTTTATACAGGCATCATGAATGATCTTGAAGCAATGTGGAATGGACCGGCTGCCGAATCCTGGCCCAACTTTGGGAAAGCTGTAGGAGCAATGACTGAAATGCGAGTTAAATCTTGTTTTTACATCATGCGTTATGAAATTCCTAAGGATATTGTTGCAGACTTGAAGTCACTTTATCCTGATGAATATCATTACATGTCTACATATACAGATTTATCAGCACCGGTATTCTTTGGGCCCCGGTTCATCAATCAGAATGCCTGATTCGTATTAAGCATCAGCGACACACACTATTAGATTAACCCTTAACAAACATTTTAAAAAACTATTACTATGTCAAACAGACACCTGGACGCTGCATTAACGCGTCGTGATATTTTACCTCCTTTACCCAGTATTGACTGGTCTTTAATTGGAAAAAGTGCGCCTGGAATTGTGGATCTGGGAAATCCCTCAAAAGACACGCCATTGCCCAAGTCAGATGTTGTCGTCATCACGTGGACGGTAGCTGAATGGTCAGCACTGGATCATGTATTTGTAAATAGTGACAAGGACCGAAATCGAAACACCACATCATTTCATAAGGAATGGTCAGAAAGAGCCAATGAAGACACTTCAATTGAAGGGTATAATCTCTGGGGATATTACAGAATGGTAAAGATAACCAATGCCAATGGCAAAGAGCTGAAAGTCTTACTTTGGAAAGCCAGTGCACATCTGGCACACCCACCTTATGGTAAAGGATTAGAAAAAATGGTTGAGGTAATCCTAAGTGAAAGCCAACCTAAACAGATTTACACCATCGGAACAGCCGGAGGAGCATCTGTGAAAGAATGCCTTGGAGACACTGTCTTTACCAACTGCGGAGTCATCCATATTCAAAAGAGTGAAAATGATTTTCTCAGCAATAAAAAAGTAAGCTGCGATACCTGGTTTCCATCGCTTGATTTATTTCCTGCGGTAGAGAAAAACCTACTTTTCAAGTTAGACCAGGTAGTGAATGATACAGAGTTAAAAGACATTCTTTACGAAACCATTCATGATCCTGAAAAAGGCAATCCAGCATGGGAGGGAACCTGCACCATTGCTGACTTGACCAATGAAGCCATCAACCCAGCTAACCTGGGCAACCCTAGAGGGCTTGACAAAAAAGGTGTCGATATGCTAACAACTGATTTTTACTATATCGCCACTCCTGAAGATGGAAATAAATATGCAGCCCTGGAAATGGATGATACTGTGATCGGGATAGTAGCAAAAAGCATGGATACTGATTTTGTATTTGTAAGAAATATTTCTGATCCGGTAGTTCCTTTTAAGAAGAAAGATGGATCTCCGTTTCCCGATGGACTAAGGGATAGTTTCTCTGGAAAAATATATGAACATTTTGGATTTTATTCGAGCATGAACGGAGCCTTGTTGACCTGGGCTACTATAGCTGCTGAAACATCTATTTAAACACATGATATTATGAGTGCAACATATAACCCCCCTCGACAGGTTTACCCAATTTCTACCGGAGACCCAATGGAAATTGAGCTGGTATTTAATGTAAGACCATGTGGAACTTGTAAGTTTTTCTGGCCGGATGACCCTAATGATCAAAGCTATGGCCCCTATCCGCTTTTTGACTTTAAAGAAAATTATCCGGAAGAAAATAAACCGGATGGTACACCTGAATCCTATCCCTGGATAAAAGGAATTTCTCGGGAATCAGGTTTCCCAAATGGTGAGGTCATGGATGGATGCCGTAAAACTCCCATCATGACTATTGGGATCAATCCCAATATGACCGCTTTTGCACCGGGAATCAAGGGTACTTCATGGGCGTATCCTTTGTTCACATCGGATGACGGTACAGATGGATTTGCCAAGTATGCATACTATTACAGATATAGAAATGTGTACCAGGAAAGGTTTGATTTTGATTTTGTCAAAAAGTATTTGTTAGATAAAAGCAAGCTCACCGTTACAGAAAATGTCGTTGCCACACAAGACCAATTAATTGCTGCAAAAGATGGAAAGATCACCGAAGCACAACGCCCAGGAGCAGGACCTACATTTGATCTTAAGATACAATATGAAGGTGAAGAAAATGATATTACCATCACTTTGCAACGCAAAAAAGGAAAGGCAAGGTATGTATTACTATTCAATGATGAAGGTGACTTAAGTGAATTTAAAGCCGGAGACATTATAGCCGGAAAGCTTGTTGTTCCGGCTGATGAAGAAGTTCAGATTTTCCAGGAACTGCAGACTTATTATGAACAATTTGTTCCTTCCCTCAATGATTTCAGTACTTTCCTTAAATCTAAAGGACATGATGACGCGGATGTAAAAATCGGAGAAGATGTGGGACAATTAGATATGGTGGCATGCGCTTCACCACATTGGAAACCCAGCTTTCTAGGAGGGACAGCTGCAAGTGAAAATCTGATTATTAATAATTGTGTATCCAAAAATGCCTGGGCAATGAAACAACTGGCTATGACCAGGCCTGCCGTGCTATTCCTTGTCGGTGAATCTTCTTACAATATGTTTAAAAAGTCATTTGGCAATTTAATTCACAGAAACACTCCGCTTCCTGACAGACCCTCTGACTATGCCTTTACACTTTTCAGAGATACCATAGACAGTAAGGATCCCACCATGTTTAAGTATGAGACAGAAATCAACGAGCAGAAATATAATATTGAAACAAGATTGATTGTTACTCCCCATTTTTCTTTTAACAACAACTTCGCTCCACAGATCAGGCTTTACAGTGCCAAGCATGATGAACTATTGAAAGAATTTCCTGATTGCTTTGAATTCTTTAAGTCTGACCCGAGAATAACAGTCGATGAGCCTGACAAAGGTTATGACTCTTATGCCTGGAGTGCTGAAGATAATGAGGATATCCTCAACACTTTAAAAACCAAGTATGCAGATTGCTGGGCTAAAATGAGTTGGGATTATTACAACCCACATGTCCAAATGGCTCAGGTTTTAATGGACTTGTACAATGAAGGCAAACTCACTTATGAGGCTCCAAAGGGAGGTGATAAAGGATTTCTCCAAAGGAGTCAGGGAGGATGCAAATTCTGCGTTAACAAGCATTGGACTTTCCCTGAAGGTTGTCCATACGGAAAGCCTGAAGAAGATGCTGACAAGCACATACCAGCAAGTTTCATCAGTGAAGTAGTAAAAGAAATTACAGAAAAAGGTAAACCCCAACACAATGACTAATAAATTTCAAATACCCCCCAATGCAGTAAGGGTGTGGCGAGGATTCCGCCAATCTACCCTGCCCCAAGAAGAATTTTTCTCAAGGCTGGGAGAGACATTTATTCCTTCCACCGTACAGATGCAGATCAAGAATGGATTAGATACTTATATTCCAACCATTCCATGTGGCCTGGAAGGCAAACCAGATACTGTTCCGGATGAAACTGCCATATTATTTTGGGACTCTCAACAGACTTATAAAGATGGATTTAACACCCTTGCAGGAAGGACCTATACTTTAACTCATGGAGGATGTTATACCAAAGAAAGTGGTGCCAATTTCCCCGATTTATATCAAGGAAAAATTGTATTGAACACCTGCTATTATCTTATTGACAAGTCCGCCGATTGGATGCATGGTCATGTGCAACATCTGGTTGCAGATGCTTCTCAAGGCAACCTCGAAAAATACACCTCCATCATTTCTGATATACAATCCAGAGGAGAAATTGATGGAGCAGTCGTCTGTATCGGTGAAGCATATATTGTTTATTGGCAACTCGGTGGAGAATCAGATCCCGGTTTTCAGGAATTGGAAACATTAAGTAAATGGAAGATGACCCGACAACCCCAGGATTATCATTTCCCCAATGGATCTGCCTTATGGGATAAATGGCTGGGAATGAAAGTCGTCCCAGGTGACTCCTTTAATATGCAATTTGTCAGAAGGTTTGAAATGAAGAAAGCAATTCCACCTCAACCTGTTGCACCTGATGCTGTTCATGTGTGGCGAGGGTTTAAGAAAGGAACATATGAAGAATTTGCAGAATTTTTGGGTCATGTATTCCTTCCATCGGGCTCCTTATTACAACCGAATGCAGGCCTCCATGCCTTTTTCCCTTCACTTCCAAATAATGAAGACAAACCAGATTCTATTCCCGATCAGACCGCTTTGATGTTTTGGACGGATCAGAACACCTATCATCAGGGATTTATCAATTATGACATCGAAGTTTGAAATATCAGGATCGTTAATTCGATTAATGTTTAAG
>JABDLO010000029.1 GCA_013002995.1 Saprospiraceae bacterium
GGCTAGATGATAATAGTTTGAGTTCCTCGAAGTCCAATGGTATGAGTCCATCTTTGTATTCTGCAATCAATGAATGTAATTGCTTGAAATCACGCTGTAATAACTTTTTTCTTGAACCCAGGCTAAGAAAAAATGTACTTACATGATAGACTATATAGCCCATAGACCCTACGAACACAAAAAATAATACAATCAGTCTGATTAATGCACTCACGGTTTCTGTTTAAATAAAAATATGGCTTAAAGGACATAAGTCCTGAAAGCCATATTAGGAATATTTTCTTTATACCTTAAGAATAATTATACCAACTCTATCCTAAATAGGACTTAAGGGCATTTTTATTCACGGATTTTCTTAATCTGCGTAAGGCACGTTCTTTAATTTGTCTGACTCTTTCCCGGGTCAGGCCGTACAATTCTCCAATTTCTTCAAGAGTCAGTGATTTGTGACCATTCAAGCCGTAATATGCTGAAAGCACTTCAATTTCTCTTGAACTTAACAATGAAAGACCATACTTCACTTCGTTTTTCAAGGATTCCTCCATAAGTCTTAAATCAGGACTTTTCTGATCAGATGGTGTAAACAGGTCAAGCATTGTTGCTTCACCTTCTTCACCTCCAATCGGTGCATCCATGGAAAGATGTCTTCCTCCTCCTTGCAATACATTCACAATATCTGAAATCTTCATTTCAAGGAGTTCAGATAATTCTTCATGGGTGGGTTCTCTCTCAAATTCCTGTACAAATGAAACATAGGCTTCATTGACCTTCGAATAGGAACTTACCTTATTGAGAGGTAGTCGCACCATTCTTGAATATTCAACGATGGACTGCAGGATAGACTGCCTGATCCACCATACGGCATAGGAAATAAATTTAAATCCCTTTGTCTCGTCAAATCTGCGGGCTGCTTTCATAAGTCCAACATTACCTTCGTTGATCAGATCACTTAATGATAATCCCTGATTCTGGTATTGTTTGGCCACAGAAACTACAAACCGCAGGTTGGCTTGTGTCATTCTTTCCAGTGCGCCTTCGTCTCCGCTTCTGATACGTCTTGCCAGGTCAGCCTCTTCTTCTGGTGTAAGCATCTCAATTTTTGAAATATCATTGAGATACTTGTCCAGGGCTAAACTTTCCCGGCTTGTAATCTTGTTTGTAATCTTAAGTTGTCTCATTCAGCTAATCTCTTAAAACTTGAAAATTTTTGGTAAACTATTGACTAATTCAAAAAATTTTAGTAAACCTGTAATATAATTACAAGTATCCGTCCAAATAAGTTCAGGATTAAGTAAAATTTTTTACTAATTCAATGATAAATTAGTATCCCCAGGTAAGTTCGCAATCTTATAATTACAATTATTCTGCCACTTTTTCTCTTGGATTAGGCAAGAGTACTTTTCTTGAAAGTCGGTATTTACCAGATTTCGGATCAATTCCAACGAGTTTGACCTTCACAGGATCACCTACTTTAAATACTTCGCTGACATCGTTGATTCTTGAATGTGAGATCTCGGATACATGGAGTAACCCGCTTTTTTGCTTGAAATCAACAAATACACCATAGGTCTGAACTGATGCAACAACCGCATCATATACATCACCTACCTGCGGCTCAAAAGCGATATCATCGATCGCATTTTTAGCTTCCATTAATGATGCTTTGTCCGATGAAGCAATTGATACAACTCCTTTGTCGTCAATTTCTTCAATATTTATGACTGTACCTGTTCTGGCTTGCAGTTCTTGAATTATCTTACCACCAGGACCAATAACTGCCCCGATGTAACTCTTGTCAATTTTGAATTCTACAATTCTAGGCGCATGAGGTTTAAAGTCTTCTCTTGATGAAGCGAGAGACTTGGACATTTCATTAAGAATATGCAGTCTGCCCTCTTTTGCTTGTATTAATGCCTTTTCCAAAGTAGAATAAGGTAAACCATCAATCTTAATGTCCATCTGACATGCTGTAATCCCATTCGTCGTTCCTGTGACTTTGAAATCCATGTCTCCCAGAGCATCCTCATCACCAAGTATATCAGATAGAACGGCATGATTGTCACCTTCTGAAATCATACCCATAGCAATTCCTGAAACAGGAGATGAAATCTTAATACCACCATCCATTAGTGCAAGTGATCCTGCACAAACTGTAGCCATAGAGGAAGATCCGTTAGATTCAAGAATATCAGAAACAAGCCTGATTGTATAAGGGGTATCAGAAGGAATAACCTGTTTCAATGACCTTGCTGCAAGGTTGGCATGTCCGACTTCTCTTCTTCCCGGGCCTCTCATTGGTTTGACTTCACCAACTGAAAGTGCAGGAAAATTATAATGAAGTATGAATTTCTCATAATAGTTCTCCAGGGCATTATCGATCATTTTCTGATCCAGTTTTGAACCAAGCGTCAATGATGTCAATGCTTGCGTCTCGCCCCTGTTGAAAATAGCTGATCCATGAGCTGAAGGCAGGTAATCTACTTCTGTCCATATCGGTCTGACTTCATCGAATTTTCTTCCATCGAGTCGGATTTTCTCTTCAAGGACCATTGCCCTTATGGTTTCCTTTTTAAGTTTGCCGAAATATTCCTTGGCAGTTCCCATGTTCTCTTCAACATATTCTTCACCTTTATCCTCGAGCAGACTTTCTTCAAGTTCTTCAGCGATTTTCTTGAAACCATTCTTCCTTGTCAATTTATCTAAAGCACCTCTGGCTATTTCGAGAATTTTATCTTTTGTTTTTTCCTCTACATATGCTTTCAGTTCTTTGTCCTCTTCCACTTCTTCCAATTCTCTTTTAACTGTCGCTTTCTCACCTACAAGTTGAGCGAGTGCCAATTGAGCATCGCACTGAACTTTAATCGCTTCGTGGCCAACTTTAATGGCTTCAATCAATTCTTCTTCTGAGCATTCATTGGCTTCACCTTCAACCATCATTACATTCTCCTTTGTGGCGGCCACAATAATCTCAAGTGTCGCTTTTTCCAATGCTGACTTTGAAGGATTGATAATATATTCTCCATCAATCTTGCCAACACGTACTTCTGAAATAGGACCAGCGAATGGAATATCAGAAACAGACAATGCCGTCGATGCGGCAAGAGCAGTGTAAGCATC
>JABDLO010000311.1 GCA_013002995.1 Saprospiraceae bacterium
AACGCCAAGCATACCTTGGCGGTGGGCTGGCTTCCTTAATTGGGATGGGCTCTTACCTTTTGTACCCTCCGAAGCTACAGCGAAGGAGGGTTGTACCCTATCCATTATATTATACACAGCGACCTACTCATCAAGGAGCTTTATGCGTAGTTGATGACGAAGAAGGGTTATGCTCTACACCCTTCCAACCTGAAACACGGAGCTTTCAGTTCGTCTGGGTAAAGATGCATTTACCATCTTTGTTAATCCTGGCTCTCCCACCCGCAACTGAGGTTGCGGTTCCCTCCGTCAGAGGTATATTCAATACCTCTGGTCTTCCTTCCAGTCAGACTACACTACGGTCATCACCTTCGACACGGAGGTCAAGGCTCCTTCGTAAAAGGTCCATTTAGGACCTTTTGTTCTTCCTTCTGGTCAGAACTGCACTCGGTCGAGCCGCTCTCAGTCAACGAAACTTTAGTGAAGTTGACCTTTTTTAACTGCCGAAGCCTTCTTTGATCAACGAAGCTTTATGCATAGTTGATGGCGAAGGTAGTTTTTATAGGACTGATCCAATGGATCTTGGTTCTTCATTACGGTCAGAAACAATCCCACCCGAAGCAGAAGCTTCGGTTCACTTATTATTCATCATTTTGAAGCTTTACTTTCTCCATTTTATATTTAGAATTGATTGGTTGAGTTTATGTCCAGTTTATATTTTCAATTGGCACAATACTTTTTTATACCTATATGGGATATCCTATACTAAGACCCTTTCATTAGGTATATTTATTATTTAATCTTAGTGAAGAATGAAAATCTTATTTAAATATTTTTTTCTGGCTGTACCAGTGGGAGTTTTATTTTCTTGTTCAAGTAAAGTGGATAACAGAAGTACAAAAATGATAAATGTGCTGATTGTAGATGGGCAAAACAATCACGGCATCTGGCCTAAGACTACCATTATGATGAAAGATTACCTGGAGCAATCAGGTTCATTTAATGTTGATGTAATCAGGACCAAATACTTGTGGCAAGGACCCCATCATAATGAAGTAGAAGAAGCACCTGATATAAGCATGTTACTTGAGTTATACGATATTGATTCAGATCAAGAATACATTTCCCTTACTGAAACAAAAATGGACAGTCTTTATAATCCTAATTTTTCTAAATATGATGTAGTCATATCTAATTTTGGTTGGAAGACTGCTCCCTGGCCAGATCATACTAAATTAAAATTTGAAGAGTTTATTGAAAGCGGAGGAGGTCTAGTGGTGATTCACGCAGCTGATAATGCCTGGCCGGAATGGTCTTCATTTAATGAAATGATCGCCCTGGGTGGTTGGGGAGGCAGAAATGAAAAAGATGGGCCATATGTTTACTATAATGATGAAGGAAAGATTATCAGAGATACGATTAAAGGAAATGCAGGGGGACATGGACCCCAACATGAATTTCTGATCACGACAAGGGCAGATGACCATCCCATAATGAAAGGATTACCAAAACAATGGCTTCACACCAAAGATGAGTTATACGATAGATTGAGAGGACCAGCCACCAACATGATCATCCTTGCAACTGCTTACTCGGACAAAGATCAACATAAAGGAACGGGAAGACATGAGCCTGCTTTAATGGCAATTAAATATGGGGAGGGAAGAATCTTCCATTCTACTCTGGGACATATGGATTATTCAATGGAATGTGTAGGTTTTATTACCACTTTCCTCAGAGGAGTAGAATGGGCAGCAACCGGAGAAGTTATTCATTCAGATATTCCGAATGATTTCCCCAATGATCAATCAACGAGTAGTAGAAAGTATAGGAAGAAATAATTAAAATCATTCTGAAACCTTACTCAATTTATAACACACTATCAGAAAGAATCAACTAAAATGAAAAACAACAAGAAACAACACATTCCTTCAAGAAGATCATTTGTAAAAAAAGCATCTGTAGCTGCTTTGGGATTTCACATAGTTCCACGATTTGTTCTAGGAAAAGGATATGTGCCTCCAAGTGATAAAATTTCATTGGGAATTATTGGTACAGGGAAGCAAGGTAATCTCCTTGCTAAATATTTCATTGAAAATACTCATACTCAGATTGTAGCTGGAAGTGATGTATGGAATACCAAACGAGCAAGCTTTAAAAGCAATGTAGCAGATTATTATGCTAAACTGAGGGGCGTCACTAATTATAAAGGTGTTGAATCTTATCTCGAATATAAAGAGTTATTGGACCGCTCCGATATTGATGGTGTTATCATTACTACTCCTGATCACTGGCATGGTATTCAAGCCATTGATGCAATGAATTCAGGCAAAGACGTCTTTTGCGAAAAACCATTGACCAATACCATCCAGGAGGGAATTGATATGGTTAAGGCTGTTAAAGAAAATGGAACCGTATTTCAGACGGGAAGCATGCAGCGATCATGGGAGATCTTCCGAAAAGCAAAGGACGTTGTCAGCTCAGGAAAGCTGGGTGACATCATGCAGGTCCAGGTAAATGTTGGAGATCCAGCCAGGAATTATGACTTGCCATCACAAGAGATTCCTGATGGTGTGGATTGGAACAGATGGTGTGGCCCGGCTCCATTAACTGGATATCATGATACCATTGCTCCAAAAATTGTGGATACCTATCCGGATTGGAGGTTCTTCAAGGAATTTGGTGGAGGAATTCTTGCTGATTGGGGAGCTCATATGTTTGATATTGCTCAATGGGCCCTC
>JABDLO010000233.1 GCA_013002995.1 Saprospiraceae bacterium
GATTGAAACTTTTAACCCGGGTCATTCTATTAAAGACAGAATGGCGTTAAAGATGGTGGAAGATGCCGAGAAGGATGGTCTTATAAAACCTGGAGGCACCTTCATTGAATGTACCTCAGGTAATACAGGAATGGGAATAGCTATCGCTGCTTCTGTAAAAGGTTACAAATGTATATTCACAACAAGCGACAAGCAATCTAGAGAAAAGCTGGACATGCTAAGAGCAATGGGTGGTGAAGTCATCGTATGCCCTACTAATGTAGCACCTGATGATCCTAAATCTTACTACTCGGTTGCTGAGAAACTATCCAAAGAGATACCAAATTCGTTCTGGTGTAATCAATATGACAATCTCTCCAACACACAAGCTCATTATGAATCCACGGGTCCGGAAATATGGGAGCAGACAGAAGGAAAAGTCACTCACCTTGTAGTAGGTGTAGGCACTGGAGGCACCATATCTGGAACAGCTAAATACCTGAAAGAAAAGAATCCGGATATTAAAATTTGGGGTGTGGATACTTATGGAAGTGTATTCAAGAAATATCATGAAACAGGTGAATTTGACGAAAGTGAGATATACCCTTATATCACAGAAGGTATAGGTGAGGATATCCTTCCTAAGAATGTAGATTTTTCCCTCATCGATCATTTCGAAAAAGTTACAGATAAAGACGGAGCTGTAGCTGCGAGAGTTTTGGCCCGTCAGGAAGGATTGCTGCTAGGTTATAGTTGTGGTTCTGCACTTGCCGGTTTACTGCAGATGAAAGATCAATTAACAGAGGATGATGTCGTGGTGGTCATATTTCATGATCATGGAAGCAGGTATGTAGGCAAAATTTACAATGATGACTGGATGAAGGATAGAGGTTTTCTCGAAAGAGAAACTTCTGTTAAGGATATTGTTACAGGAAAGGGAGCTTATCAGTTTATTTCTGTAAAAAACAACCATTCAATTAAGGAGGTACTTGATATAATGAGGAGTAATGATATCAGTCAGTTGCCCATCATGGAATCAGATAAAATGATTGGATCAATATCAGAAAAGAACATTCTCAATCACATTCTTTCTGGTCCGGAAGATCGTTTAGAGGAGATGGTCAGTACCATTATGGAAAGCCCTTTCCCAGTTGTTGAAATGAAAACTTCAATTAAAGAAGTCTCAAGGCATCTGGACAGAAATATCCGTGCTGTAATGGTTTCTGATAATCTGGGGCGTCCACATATTATTACTCAATATGATTTAATTAGAGCATTGTAAGCATGAGGATTATTTTTATGGGTACGCCTGAATTTGCGGTACCCTCATTGGATATATTGGTACAGAAAGGCTACAACGTAGTTGCTGTTATCACCAGTACAGATAAATACGGGGGAAGAGGTGGCAAGAAATTATTAGAATCACCAGTTAAAAAATATGCTGTTGAACATAATATTCCCGTCTTACAACCCAAGAATTTAAAGTCTCCTGAATTTATTGAGGAATTAAGAACCTTCAATGCGGATCTTCAAATGGTCGTCGCATTCAGGATGTTGCCAGAAGTCGTCTGGAACATGCCTTCTCTGGGCACCTACAATCTCCACGGTTCTTTATTGCCTAAATATCGAGGTGCAGCTCCCATTAACTGGGCCATTATTAATGGGGATAAGGTAACTGGTGTTACCACTTTCAAGCTTAAACATGAAATAGATACTGGCGATTTAATTCTACAAAAAGAAGTTGATATACTGGAAACTGATGATGCCGGAAATGTACATGATAAAATGATGGTAATCGGAGCAAAAGCGGTACTTGAGACCATCCAACTGATTAAATCAGGCAAAGTTAAAATGAAACCACAAGACGCGGCTCTTGTTTCTAAAGCACCAAAAATATTTCATAAAGATTGTGAAATAAATTTTGAGCAATATGGAGTTGATATAATCAATTTCATAAGGGGGTTATCTCCTTATCCTGCAGCCTGGATGGCCATTGATGAAAGAGAAATGAAAGTCTTTAAAGCGCAATGGAAACCAGTAACACACAATATTCCTTGTGGAAAAGTTTACACTGATAATAAAAACCATCTTTCAATTTTCTGCAGTGATGGAATAATATCAGTAGAGGATATAAAAATGCAAGGAAAGAAGAGGATGGATATTAAATCGTACTTAAATGGAAATACTATACTCTTGAAATAGTTACGATATCGATGATCTTTTCGATAAAGACTTTTACGACTTCAACTTCAGGAAAGATGAAATTATCAGGAGAACCGACTGATGAAACCATACCCACTATTTCCTGGTCTTGCCCATTATATTCAATAAACTCAACATGTAAATAAATGGAACATAGGACGCTAACTGCGATAGTCAGGGCTAATAAATGCTTAAATTTAATCCTAGTTTTCATTGGTGTGTGGGTATAGAGTAAATGATTACTGCTGATAATCAAATTTATAACGTAAGTTCCATATAAAAAGTTACAGGAGCGTTAAATAATCTTATAAAATGTTAATATATAAAACCCTCAATTATTCCCCGGAATAGAAGAGATCAGCGATTGAGTGTATTCTGATTGAGGATTATTAAAAATGTCATTTACAGCTCCCTCCTCCTCTACTCGACCTTTGTATAGTACCGTAACACGATCGGAAATAGATCGTATGACTGAAAGGTCATGAGAAATAAAGATAATGGTGAGGTTATAATTATCTTTTAAAGATATTAAGAGCTGAAGAATCTGAGCCTGGATAGGTATATCTAATGCTGATACTGCTTCATCGCATATGAGAATATCAGGATCAACGGCTATGGCTCGAGCAATAGCAACCCTCTGCCTTTGACCTCCTGATAATTGATGAGGATATCTATCAACCAACGATTCATCCAACCCTACCTGCCTAAATAATGATAGAGCACTTTCTTTTAGTTCTGTTTTACTGATTTTCCTCTTGTGAACTTTTAATACTTCATTAATAGAAATCCCCACCTTCATTCTTGGATTTAATGATCCATAGGGATCCTGGAAAACCATTTGAATTTTCTTTCTGTCAAGGACATATATTTTATCAGAGAATAAGCATTGACCCTCATATGATAATTCTCCATAATCCGGAATCTCAAGGCCTACTACACATTTAGCCAGCGTAGATTTACCACTTCCTGACTCTCCTACAATCCCGTGAATGCTTCCTTTTTCAAATGAAATTGAAATATTACTCAAAGCATTAATAAAGACATTGCTTTTAAATAGAGTTGTGCGTTTTAACCGATAACTTTTTGTAAGATCCGTAATCTTTAGGATGCATTTCCTTCTAAGTGTTGTATCATAGTCCTGGTTAAGTGGAAGGATACTGTTTTCCAGTAGAGATCTTGTATATGTTTCGTGTGGGTTACTTAATATTTCATCTGTGGTTCCCGATTCAATCAGTCGCCCCTTGTTCATAACTATGACCTCATCAGTGATTTCAGCAATGACCATGGGATCATGAGAAATAAAGATACAGGACATTCCTAACCGCCGTTGTAGAGATTTTAGTAATCTTAGTATTTCTTTCTGTGTCGTGACATCGAGAGAAGTTGTAGGTTCATCAGCAATTAGTATTCTTGGTTTTCCACAAATGGCC
>JABDLO010000250.1 GCA_013002995.1 Saprospiraceae bacterium
GTACTTAATACCACCTGGTAGTCACCTGGCGTAACTCCCGTAAAGTCATAAGTACCATCAGTTGCATCTACTGTACTCACTCCAACTACATTTCCACTGCCATCAACAAGGTGGGCATATAAAGGGGCTCCTACATTGTTAGAAAGGGTACTGCCATTCACTGTGCCAGCATCTCCATCGTCGAAGACTGTTCCACTCACATTCACTGTCGTAAATGGTTGCGTTACAGTAGCTACATTGCTCTCCACTCCGGCGGCATCCGTCGTCGTATAGGTGTACTGTGGACTCACCGCTCCATCGGCAGGATCAATCGTTAATAAAGCAGGATTGAAATTTGTAATTGTCTGGTCAGCTGTTACTGCTACTCCATTGTAGTATAATACACTGCCATCTGTAGGCAGACTCTTTATTGTTATCGTCGTCGGTGTTCCATCTTCAAGGTCTGTTACAGATGGTGCTCCTGCTGTAACTGTAGTCGTTCCTCCAGGATTCACCTGGCTTGTAGCTGTAACATTGCTTGCAACTGGAGCATCATTTATACCAAAATCAATGTTTGATAAATCTGAACTGGAAATCGTTATAGATTGTGATCCATTGGCGTTTCCATCCCCACTGGCATTTGGGCCTTGCCCTTCGTTGGTGTTATTCCAGCCGGTTGGTAGAGTAGGATCAGGTGCCTGGTTACCGATCACTCCTTGTACAGTACTGATCTCTACATCATAGGTTCCAGGATAAATTCCATCGATGGTGTAAGTTCCGTTGGAATTCACAGGAACCGAGGCGACTATATCACCATTGGTATCAACCAGATTAGCGTATAATGTCGTAGCATCTGGATTTCCTAATCCAGTTCCATTAACTGTACCAGCATTGCCATCATCATAGACTGATCCAGAAATGTCATATTTTAAAACAACCCCAAAATCATTATTACAATCGATGGTTCCATCAGAAGTGAATACAGCCGTTTCAATATTGTCAGTTGTCAGCTCGGCATTATCAGGCAGTGAGGATTGATCTATAGAAACAATGTATCTATATGGGCCATTACCAGGTGTAGTATAGTTAATGACTAATCTTGGGGCCCGAGCAGCATCTCCGTCAACAGCATGAACTTTTTTATTTTTACTTCCGGTAGGTACCATTAGAAAAACCATTGAACCACCATTCGGACTTGGGTATGAATGTGATCCAATTAACTCAGAAACCACATTGGAAATATCCGCAGATTGGTATTCCTGGTTTTGGTTCCAGAGATTGGGAAGAGACCATGAACTGTTATTTGTGGTTCTGGTTCTCCCATCTGTATCATTATTAGTACAAAAGTTATCTGGATTAGCAACATCGTGAGCATGAATATTGACTGTAGATCCTGCTTCATCTTTGTTTTCAGAGGCTGTAAAGTATAGAAAAGCACTATTTATAGTTGCATTGGAAGGAATTGCAATTCCATCAAATTTTACTCCAATTACTTCATCTTTACCCAGTTTTAATTCATCTTCATCTTCTTTACCATCTTTGGCATCATTACAGGAGTTCTCGATCCTTTGGCTGTAAGTGCCAGGAGTAGAATAAACAAGTCCGTCAATATTGAATTGATAATCACCATTTGTATTGGGTGAAGTTGTCTGAATTGCAGTACCATCAGGATTGCCGTCATTATTAAAATCTTCAAATAGCTGAACTGATGCATTTGAAAAACCTGATTCAGATACATCATGAACCTGATCCCTGTCAGCATCATTGTAAATGGTTCCTATGATTGTGTTGGTATTATCATTGGCTTCGCAATTGATATAGTCAATTGTGATGGTAGCAGGATCAGTTTCACCTGTATCGATTTCTGTCAGGACATAAGGTATAGGAGTAGGATCACCAGTAAATCCAGCTAAAGGTGTAAATGTAACAACACCGGTTGATGAATTATATGCCCAGGTACCTTCTCCGGAAACTACCAAGGTAGATTGATTACCAGGAGATGATGGGTTTAAGTCTACCATAACTTCTGATGGTGAGGGTGTGGAAGAGTTATTGTTTACAAGATCATTTGATAAAATATTGATCATAACTATTGACCCCTCTACATTCCCAATACTTGAATCATCGTTAGCTGTAACTATTCCTCCAGTAAGACACGCAACTCCTTCATAGTCAGAACCTACAGTAAAAGTTCCTACTAAAGTTCCAACAGCATTTGATTTATTGATCTGATACAATCTTGAAGGGTTTGTTCCAGTCGTCAAATACATCGTTCCATCATTATAAAAGGAAAGTCCTTCAGAATCAGGCATATTAACAATAGTACTTCCGTCTGAAATTGTAAGTCGTGCAACTAATGTTGTATTACCATTGGTCTTATCTATCCTCACCAATAAATTAACGCCTCCCCCTTCATTGGCAATACCGTACATTTGACCATCTACAGGATCTATGGCGATATCATCGATATCATCATATGTTACACTATTAAAAGTCGTGGGATCTATGAGTACGTACTCATCATTTCCAAAGCCATTTTGGATGATCTGACCTGTTGTATGATCAAATTTAAACAATAGATCAGCCGGGGCTCCTCCATCTCCATCTCTATGTGCTCCATAAAAAATTCCTGTAGTAGGATCAATGGCCAGCCCATCAACATCGGACATTGTCTTTGTTCCAGAAGCGCCAAAACCACTGCCAAAACTTCCAATATTTACAAAAGTTGGGGTAAAGTTATCAAAGTAGCCAAAGGTATTTGCATTGGCGCCATAAAGTGTATCTCCATTCCACCCCATTACGACTGCTTCAACAGTTGACACATTAGATTCGCCAAGGTCTGTCTGTGTACCATCGCTGCGGGTCATGCTCATCAAGTGGTTACCATTGTCATCGAATGCATAACACACTGTTGGATCATTTAACATAGATGAACCATACATTAAGAGGCTGTTATCCACTTTTGCACCGTTCCTATTTATCGGCGTCCCATTCTCAAGTTTGGGTTTTAAATTTGATTGAGCATTTACAAATGTTATTCCATATAATAAAAGGAATAACATCCAAAACCTCATCTCTACATGTTTCATTCTCTAATTTTTTAAACTTTGATCGGATATTTTTTTCCAATCCGTAATTGAGTAATTTGGGTATTGACAAGTTTCAGCCTTAAGACCTAGGAATAATTGTAAGTCACCAAATAAGAATAGCATATTGCATGAATGACAACTAGTTGACAAAACAAAAAGTGATTGCTTATTTATTGAATGGGAAAGAAATAGAAGTGGTAGTTGGAAGAGGGTTTCCAGATAATAGTTTAGATAGTCTTTAACCAAATAACTTACGCCAATTGCTTGACAATGAGTCATATCGAATAGTTTCATTCTCCTAATTCTCTTATAAATATTTGATGAATGGCCTCAATCTTTCATCAAATGCATACAAGTTTCCGTCTATAGGACACAAAAAAATTAGAATACCCCTACTGATTATTGAATAATTATTTTCATTAGATCAAAGAATATTATCCCAGCACAACAGCTTAAAGATTCAGAATTAGAATAAAATATTGTTAATTCAGAAATTACAAATAATGATTCCGATGAAACCTCAATCATCAATAGCCCATATCCTGGTTTTTAAACTTTACAAGCACCATTAATTATAATTAAAAGTTCATGTAGATTATTTGAGGTTTAACATCTGGTTAAAACCAGAATATCATCCTTTTGGGTGAGAAATTAAGTTTTGAGATAATTTATTATTGTAAAAATCATTTGTAAACATGAAATACCTATTCCTATTATCAATATGCCTGATTTCAGTTTCTTTTAATGCACAATCTGTAGGTATCAATACAGAAGATCCACATCCTAGTGCAATACTGGATATCAATTCCAATAGCAAAGGGTTACTCATCCCTATTATGGATTCAACTGCTCGTAAAGGAATTGTGACGCCGGATACCGGCTTGTTGGTCTACGATACAACAGCCTTTAGTTTTTACTATTGGAGGGATACAGCATGGAGGAGCCTTTCTTTTCCTAATATGATCCAGGATACAGATGGAGATACCAAGATCTGGATGGAAAAAAATCATGATGAAGATTGGATAAGGTTTAATCTGGATGGAAAGGAAAAGATGTTTCTGGCGCAAAATAGTTTTAATCACCCACTGCTATATCTGAGGTCGCCAAAATTCAACACTGCAGTAGGATCATTCGCCGGAGTGAGTGTGAACGGAGTTTCTGGAGTAAGTGGATTGGATGGAGGTAGCAATTCTTTTTTTGGTTGGTCTGCTGGAAGAAATACATCATCCGGGCATAGCAATGTTTTTCTGGGTACCGGTGCCGGATTGAATAATACCATTGGTTTGCAAAATGTATTTATAGGCAGTGGAGCAGGATTTGATAGTGAAGAGTCAATTGGTAATATCTTTGTTGGTTATTCCACAGGAGCTAAAAATGAAGGAAGCAACAACATTTTCATTGGAAATCAAGCTGGAATTAATGATACAATTGGCAACAATAACATCTACCTCGGAAATAGTACAGGGTCGCAGAATCCAGATGGGACCTATAATGTGATTGTGGGACAAGCTTCTGCCAATTTCATGGAAGAGGGTTCTAAAAATACCATACTAGGAGGTCTCGCCGGTAATCTTGCTAAAGCAACACATGAAAACACATATCTAGGATATCAAGCGGGAGCTGCTGATACGATTGGAATCATGAATACCATAATTGGTGCATATGCGGGAGCTAATATGAATGGTACTGGAAATGTGTTTATAGGTTATGAATCAGGTCAAAATTACAATGGAAATAATCATCTTGTAATTGAAAACATTGCAACGACTCAACCCCTGATCTATGGGAAATTTGCAGACAATCGGATCGGAATCAATTGGGACACAACAGTCAATATGACGACTGCATTTAATGTCAATGGAAAAGCCTTAAAGACAGACGGAAGTGGCAATTGGCTATTTACTTCTGATAAAAGATTGAAAACAAATATTAATTCTCTTGATGGAGATAAAATCTTAAAACAACTGGAAGGATTAGAAGGAGTCACATATAATTGGAACAGTAACCCAATTAATAAACATAAATCCTCAGAGAAACAATATGGATTCATAGCCCAGGATATTCAAAAGCTCTGGCCAGAGAAAGTGCATAAAGGTGAGGATGGATATCTTACTGCTTCATACGGTGATTTTGATCCTATGATCATTGAAGCCATCAAAGCATTAAATAAAAAGGTTAATAAACTAGAGCAAGATAATGCAGAGTTAAAAAAGTTATTGATGGAAATCCTTCCCAAGTAATCATTTTCAACAGAATAGGAATTAATAATAGACCGGTAATGAAAAAAGCAGCCCGTTCCAAAGGCTGCTTTAAAGGTTTCATTCTATTCTATCTTTAACAGATAGCAATACATTTAATTCACATATATAATGACACTGAATAGTCCTGCTACCCCTATTTCTTTTATAAAATTTCAAAAGAAAAAAGCAGCCAGACTTTTCTAGCTGCTTTTTTCAGGTTTCATTCTCTTATTTATTATTAAATAAATTTGACGCAATCGAATAAAACTCCTTCACTTTACAACCTTATGACACAGAAAGTGGAGGGGGTCACCTATTCAAAAGTCGATTTTTTTTGAAATGACGGCTACTTGTCATAAAATCAAGGGTTTTATTACAATAAATCCATAGCCAGATGGACCATATATGGCTGTTATCTATAATAAGATGTGATGGAACTTACTATATTTGTCTGAATATTAAGAAATTCCTGTATGACTCTACTTCTGGTATTTTTCTTTGTCTCTATTATAGCTTCCTTTCTATGTTCCATCTGGGAAGCAGTATTATTGAGTATAACACCCTCTTTTATCAATACCAAGGTTGAAACAGGCAGCTCTACAGGAAAGATCATTCAAGATTTTAAGAATGATATTGACAGACCACTCTCCGCTATACTCACGCTAAATACTATTGCTCATACAGTAGGGGCAATTGGTGTAGGTATTCAGGCAGGTGAAGTATATGGTGAGAGTAAGGTCGGGTTTTTAGGTATGAACATCAGCCTGGAATCTATCATAGCAGGTATAATGACTCTGGCCATATTGATATTGTCGGAGATCATTCCTAAAACCATCGGTGCGAATTATTGGAGAAAACTGACCCCCTGGACAGTGAAATCTATCAGAGTTCTTCTTGTCTTACTTGCACCACTGGTATGGATGAGTCAATTGATCACAAAATCCTTAAAGAAAAAAGACGTGAAGTCTGTTTTTTCAAGAGCGGATATCGTCGCCATGGCTAATGTAAGCAGGCAAACTGGTGTGATCAAAGAATCAGAATCCAATGTCATAAAGAATCTTCTTTCTCTTGACACCCTTACGGTACATGATATCATGACACCCCGATCAGTACTTGTTATGGTGGATGAGAATACGACACTTCAGGATTTTTATGATAACAATAAACCATTTCGATTCTCCAGAATTCCTCTTTATAAAGATGAAACTGACAACATTACCGGGTTTTTCTTAAAAGATGAATTATTACAGAAAATGCTAGATCATGGCAATAATGATCCCTTGACCACGCTTAAACGAGACATAACCATAGTGCATGAATATCAAGTATTGTCGAAGGTACTGAAGAGACTGACAGATCAGAAAGAACACCTTGCAATTGTAGTTGATGATTATGGTTCTGTGGTCGGTCTTGTAACTATGGAAGATGTTCTTGAAACGGTACTTGGCCTAGAAATTACTGATGAGTCTGACGCGATAGCTGATCTACAGGCATATGCCCGACAACGCTGGGAAAAAAGAGCTAAAAATATGGGGCTCCTTGAGTAGATGACTACCACTCCATCGACCTGATTAAAATCTTACTTGATTTCCTGGGACTGAAATGAATTAGATTATCTCGTTTAAGTTCTCCCAAGACTCTTGCTACTGTTTGTCTGGAAGTATCAGTCAGGTAGGCAATCTCTTTATGAGACATACCATGGTTGATTAGACATTCATCCGGGCCTATTTCCTGACTTCAACAGAAAAAATCCTATTGTCGATTAAGTCATTGTATATCAATTATATAACGCATAAAGCTCGGTTATTTTGGGTCATGCGATAGATTTTAATTCTACCTTTTATGGTTTCACCTAATTTGGATTGTCACTTTTTTCTTGATAAAAAAGTAACCAAAAAATCAAGGCTGTATTTCTTTCTTAACGTTCCAAAAGCAACCCAAATCCTAAAATAAAAAAACTCGCCTTTGTAGCTTTCAGGTTCTCTTTTGTTTTCGTTTTAAGTAATTCTCCTTGATCTCTTTCGAGAGCTCAAACACTTTTTATTTCTTAACGGATTTGAATCACTTTTTCCACTAAAAGAAATAAGGCCGGTTTTTACCTTGATTACCAGTGTGTTTTATTAAAAACTAAATTCATCAATTGTCTATCTCAACCCGAAAAATATTTGTACACGATTTAGAAATATTCTCGAATAAGTTACTTTTAATAAAGGTCATACAATGTTGAAGTCTGGGGAGAAGAGAGCTAAAAATATGGGACTCCTTGAATAGATTCCTACCACTCCATCGACCTTATTAAAATCTTACTGGGTTTCCTGGGACTGAAATGGATTAGATTATCTCGTTTTAATTCTCCTAACACTCTAGCAACTGTCTGTCTTGAAGTATCAGTAAGGTAGGCAATTTCTTTATGTGACATTCCGTGATTGATAAGACATTCATCCAATCCAATTTTTATTCCACGTGCTCTTCCACTTGTGACTATGAAATTATAAATTCTTTCCTTAGCCTTCTTAAATACAAAATTATGCATGCGTTCTTCAACATGATTCAACCTGGTGATGATCAATTGCATAATCTCAGCAGCAAATTCTGCATTCTTTGAAATTGAAGACCTGAACAAAGATGCTGGGATGACTAAGAGAACTGAATCCTGCATGGCCTGAGCAAAATCGTTTCTTTTTATTCCGGCAAATACGTTTTCACCAAATACTTCCTGATCATAATGTATGTGCTTTATTAATATCTTCCCAGAAGAAGTTTCCATGCCGCACTTTATTGACCCTTTCTCAATCACATAGACATATTGAATCTCCTGTTGATTATGATAAATGAACTGATTCTTCTTTATTCTTTTCAGATTAGAATGACGAGCCAATTGAGCAATTTCAGTTTCATTTAAATGCTTAAATAGAGATGATTGTCTTAACATGAGTATTTTAGAAGAGTCCTGCATTATTAACTATTTTACCTCTAAGACGACTTACTTTTGTCATACCCCTAGTTTCTGGAAAAAAAATTGAAAATATGCCAGAATATGATATTTATCATATTATTATATGTAATCAAATGTCATATTTGATCCGCTAATTAATTCTAATGAAATAATTAGGGAAGAATTAGCAACTGTTTATCTTTGTAATCTTGATTTAGTCTAAATAACATTAATCAATGGAAAGTAGTTTGAGTGCCTTGAAAATAGGAGAAGCAGCATATATCAAAGATTGCAATGACAAAACATATGCTTGCAAGCTTCTCACACTTGGATTACTGCCCAAGACTCAGGTATCAATTGTAAGAAGAGCCCCAATAGGAGGTGCTTTATATGTTAAGTTAAACGGTCATCAGATTGCAATCAGAAAAAAAGAAGCTGACGCGATCATTGTTGAAAAAGCAATATGAAACGTAAATGCATCGGCCTGATCGGCAACCCCAATAGTGGTAAATCATCTTTATTTAACTTACTCACAGGATTAAGACAGCACGTCTCTAACTTTCCCGGTGTTACTGTAGATAAAAAAATAGGAGTTACGGTATTAGATGACGGAACCAAGATGGATGTCATCGATCTTCCAGGGACTTACAGTTTATTTCCTAATTCTTCCGACGAGAAAATGGTAGTGGACCTGCTCACAGATCCGGGCAACAATGATTATCCGGATCTTATCATATGTGTGGTGGATCTGACCCAACTTGAAAGACATCTTCTGCTGGCTACCCAAATGGCGGACTTAAAGATTCCAATGATACTTTGCCTTAATATGGCAGACCTGATGGAAGTGGACGGTAAAATGCCAGATTTAAGTGATTTAAAACATTTAATAGATGTCCCTCAAATTATCATTTCAAGTAAAACAGGCCTTGGGCTTTCTGATTTAAAAGCGACCATAGTACAATTTTCCAATGAACAAGGTGATGTCTTTAACCATAAGAATTCTATCTATAAATTGAAAGATTCTGAGGCAACTGTTGCCAGGGAAGTGGGTAAGATCACCGGAATTGACAATGATTACTTCAATAAGATCATAGCTCACCATCATCAATGGCTCACTCATATTGAAAAAGATACCAAAAGTGAAATTTCTAAAGTCAATGATAGTCATGGATTTGATGACATTACATATCAGGTTAAAGAAACCCTTGAACGATACAATCAATTTACACCTATTGTAAAAAGGATCATTTCACAATCTGATATAACCAAGAAATCATTTACAGAAAGGATTGATGCTATCATCACCCACAGGATAGCAGGACCATTGATCTTCTTTCTGATCATGCTATTGGTATTTCAGGCAATTTATGCGTGGGCAGAATACCCAATGACATGGATAGAAGAAGGATTTGCATATCTCGGAAATATGACCAGGGTGGCTTTACCTTCTGGATGGGTATCTAATTTAATAGTGGATGGAATCATTGCCGGGCTGGCTGGCATTTTAGTATTTATTCCACAGATTACCATTCTGTTTTTTATTATAGCTATTCTTGAAGAAATCGGATATATGTCCAGGGCGGTATTTATGTTTGACGGAATCATGCAGCATTTTGGATTGAATGGAAGAAGTATCGTATCGCTTGTTTCCAGCAGTGCTTGTGCAATTCCTGCGATTATGGCTACCAGGACCATTACCAATTGGAAGGAACGACTGATTACCATGATGGTTTCTCCCTTGATTTCATGCTCAGCAAGAATTCCGGTCTACACCGTTCTTGTAGGATTTGTTATTGCCCCTGGAAAGGTGTGGGGTATATTTAATACTCAAGGACTGGTATTTATGGGGCTGTATTTATTGGGAATAATTGCAGCATTAGTCAGTGCATATGTATTCAAGCTCATATTAAAGACCAATGAGCAGTCGTATCTAATGATCGAACTTCCACAATACAAGCCACCCATCTGGAAAAATGTTGCATTAACGCTGAAGGAGAAAGTGGGAACTTTCATTGTAGAAGCTGGAAAAATCATACTAATCATATCAATTATCTTATGGTTCATGGCCAGTTATGGTCCTTCTGACCAGATGAAACAAGCTGAAGCAGATGCAATAGAACTGGCACAAGCTCAATCAATGGATGCAGAGACTACTAATAACCTCATCGCAGCTAAAAAAATTGAAGCTTCTTATGCAGGAAAACTGGGCAAAATCATTGAACCTGCAATTGAACCTCTGGGATTCGATTGGAAAATAGGCATAGCATTGATTACTTCATTTGCTGCAAGGGAAGTATTTGTAGGTACGATGGCAACCATTTATAGTGTCGGTAGTACTGATGATGAAGCAACAATCAGAGAAAAAATGGCAGCGGAGAAGGATCCTGTTACCCTGAAACCAAGGTATGACATGGCAACATCTCTTTCTCTCTTGATCTTCTATGTATTTGCGATGCAGTGTATGTCAACTCTGGCTGTCACCAGACGTGAAACAAAAGGATGGAAATGGCCTGCTGTACAGTTTTTCTATATGGGTGCCTTAGCTTACATCGGGAGTTTATTGGTATATCAATTATTAGGATAATTCTCAGTAAAAGGTATCCCTTACCATTACTGGCGTGAAATTATTGTACCTTAGAGCTTATTAGGAATTTAATTAATATATGACTCGATTTTCTGAGCTGGGACTCAATGAAGACTTACTGACATCAATTTCTTATCTAGGGTTTGAAGAAGCGACCCCCATTCAAGAGGAAGCCATTCCTCTCATCATGGAAGGAAATGATATTATTGCATGTGCACAAACGGGAACCGGAAAAACAGGAGCATTCCTTCTTCCTATCATTCACAGATTGATGTCTGAGGAAAGGGATGGTATTTCAACACTCATTGTAGTTCCTACCCGAGAACTGGCCATCCAGATAGATCAACAGATTGAAGGCATGTCCTATGGAACGGGAATTTCTTCCATTGCAATTTATGGTGGAGGTAAAGGAGTAGATTGGCAACAAGAGAAGGAGGTTCTTAAACACGGATCTGATATTGTTGTTGCCACTCCCGGTAAACTGATTTCGCATCTTAACCTGGGATATGTAGACTTCTCACATGTAAAATATCTCATACTGGATGAAGCAGACAGAATGCTCGATATAGGTTTTCATGAAGACATGGTTAAAATCATATCGTTCCTTCCTAAGGAAAGACAGAGCCTCATGTTTAGTGCAACAATGCCCTCTAAGATTAAATCATTTGCCAAAGAAATATTAAGCAATCCCAAAGAAATTTCCATTGCCATTTCGAAGCCTGCTGAAGGAATAATGCAGATTGCTTATCTGACATATGATCAGCAGAAGCTTGGGTTGATACAAAGCCTCATTACAGGTAAAAAAGAACTTTCTTCGATCATCATTTTTAGCTCAACTAAAAAGCAGGTGGGAGAAATTGTGAGGGCTCTCAAGAGAAAAGACATTAATGCACATGGAATATCTTCAGACCTGGAACAATCAGACAGGGAAAATGTTATCAAAAAATTCAGAGCCCAAAAAATTCGAGTCCTGGTTGCTACAGATGTTATAAGCCGGGGTATTGATATTGCCAATATCAATTTGGTCATCAATTATAATGTCCCAAAAGACGCTGAAGATTATGTGCATCGTATCGGTAGAACAGCCAGAGCTGATACCACCGGTATTGCTATCACCTTCATTAACGAAGATGATATGTACTCTTTTCAGAAAATTGAAAAATTAATTGAAAAGGAAATTATGAAACTTCATCCACCGGCTGAAATTGGTAAAGGACCGGACTGGAAGGTCAGCAAAGGAAGAAGCAGGGGTCGCGGCAATCAAAGAACCTTCCATAAAAAGAGAAGGAAAGGAGGTAATAGGAGAAACTCAAACAGGAGAAAATAAAAAATGGGCATCAGGAAATGACTCCGATGATGCCCAAAGAAATGCACCTATTAAAATCTTTACAGAACAAAAAATTCCTTTGTAACTCTTCCCATCAGAACATCAGTTGTAGAAATATAATACAGCCCTTTACTCAATTGGCTTACATCAACAGTTCCAATGAAGTTTTCTTCATCGATATTTAAGCTCATAAGTATCTTTCCTGAAGCATCTGTAACAATCATTTGATTAATTTGAGCTTGCCCTGAGATTTCATAAACCAATAATCCACTGGATGCTGGTAGGATATTAAAAGGTAAGTGAA
>JABDLO010000261.1 GCA_013002995.1 Saprospiraceae bacterium
CAAGTGGTGGGAATTCAACTTTTAAGGGAACCATCAGATTGGCCATTTACGATGTGGGCCAATATAGGATTCCTAATCCCAGGCTCATTATAAATGGAAATCAGGTTCCTCTTCCTACGGCTTCTCCTCTTATCACTGTATTTCTTCCTGATGAAATTCAATCCATAGCCCAGGATTCTTTGGCAATCGCTCCGATCGAGACCATAATTGAAGAACCTTTAACTCTAGAAGACTTTGAGTTGCCACTCATTGCCCTCGGTATATTACTGGCATCAATAGCATTGATTTATTTCTTCCGAAGCAGAAGAAAAGATCCTTCGATACATGAGGCACCTGAGATTCCGGATCCTGCACATGTGATTGCAGTACGCCAATTGTATGAATTAAAAGATAAAGAATTGTGGCAAAAGGGAGAGATCAAGTCTTATCAATCAGAACTTACTCACATCATAAGGGAGTACATTGAAAATCGATATGATATCAGGGCATTGGAAATGACGACCTATGAGATTCTGGATGTGGTTCCAAAAGAAGTGGACCAAAACAAACTAAGAAATATCCTTCAAATAGCCGATATGGTAAAATTTGCGAAAGCTGACCCTCCAGTAGACATTCATGCCCGCTTCATGGATCAGGCTTTTGAAATTGTTGAAGAAACCAAACTAGAAGACAAATCCAACGAAGAGGATGCTTAGTTACTTGCAGAACATAGAATTCTCTAATCCCGGCTTCTTCGCCCTACTGGTATTGATCCCAGCACTTCTATTCTGGGAATACTGGAAAAAACCTCAGCGAGAACCCATTATGGGTTATTCAGACTTAAAAGCTATTAGTCACATTGATTCCTGGAGATCCAGGTTATCATTTCTTCCAAGGATTTTAAGATATCTGGGACTGGCAATGATGGTAATTGCCCTGGCGAGACCACAATTATCGCTCACTGAAGAAGAAGTGAATGCGGAAGGAATCGACATCATGATGTCGATGGACTTATCCAGTAGTATGCTTGCCCAGGATTTTGTGCCGGACAGATTGAGCGTAAGTAAAGAAGTAGCACAAGAGTTTGTAGATGGCAGAATTCACGATCGTGTGGGATTGGTGGTTTTTGCTGGCGAAAGTTATACCCAGTGTCCATTGACTACGGATCACACCATTGTAAAGTCTTTTCTTGCAGACCTTCAAGTCGGTAGATTACAAGATGGAACTGCTATCGGAATGGGATTAGCCTCAGCGGTGAATCGACTCAAAGACAGTGAGGCAAAAAGCAAGGTTGTCATCTTATTGACAGATGGGGTAAACAATGCAGGTTATGTCAAGCCACTTACGGCAGCAGAGATTGCCAAAGAATTTAATGTAAAGGTATATACCATAGGAGTTGGATCTATGGGTATAGCCCGCTCACCTGTCAATAGAAGAAGTGACGGAAGGTATGTATTCGGTAATTCCAGGGTTGAAATTGATGAAGCTTTATTGCGTGAGATATCAGATATGACAGGCGGCAAATATTACCGTGCTATAGACCAGGAAAGCCTGGAAAATATATACAGGGAGATCGACACCCTGGAAAAAACTGAAATGGAAATCAATGTCTTCAAACGATATAAGGATGAATTCAGGACTTTTCTTGTTCTTGCACTGGTTCTTTTATTGCTTGAATTTATTTTATCAAAAATGATTTTAAGATCCATCCCATAATGTTTAAGATAGAGTACATAGAATACCTCTACCTCATCGGGATGACACCCATCCTCCTGATCATCTTTTATCTATTGTGGAAATGGAGAAAGAGACAATTGAGGCGTTATGCCGATCATCACCTGGTAAAGCGACTCGCGCCATATACAAGTAGGATTGCAGTGTGGACAAAAATCATCTTATTCAGTCTGGGTATTGGTTTCATTGCTATTGCCCTGGCCAACCCACAATATGGAGGAAGAAAAGAAAAAGTCATGACCAAGAGCTCTGATATCTTCATTGCTCTGGACATTTCTAATAGCATGATGGCTGAAGACATCTCTCCATCCAGGCTCGAAAGAGCCAAGCGTTTTTCAACGAGGCTCATAAGATCGCTGCGAGGGGATAGAATAGGTCTGATTTTATTTGCCGGGAATGCATATTTACAGATGCCTTTAACAGCTGACTATGCCGCATCTGAATTATTTGTCAATTCTGCAAATGTCAACCAGGCAGGAACACAGGGAACCTCATTTGCTGAAGCCATCAAGCTTGCCAGAGATGCATTTGAGCCCGATACAGATCATCAGAAAGCACTCATCATCATATCTGACGGTGAAGATCATGAAGAAGAGGTTGAAGCAGCAATATCCGATGCTAAAGAAGATGGTATCGTCATCTTTACGATAGCAGTTGGCAGCCAGGAAGGTGCTTTTATTCCTGTAGTAAACAGAGGTAGAGAAGAGTTTAAACTGGATGAATCAGGACAACCGGTTAGGTCCATTGTCAATATTGAATTTATGGCTGATGTTGCTGAGGCTTCAGGTGGAAGGTTTTATACCATAGAACAGGAAAAAGCAGCCATTGATGACATTAAGTTACAAATTGCCCAATTGAAGAAAAAAGAAGTTGAGCAAAGGTCATTTACTGATTTCAACAGTTATTTTCAATATTTCCTTTTGGTAGCTTTCATCTTATTATTGTTGGAATTTATCCTCCCATCGAGGAAACTCAAAAGAGAGGAATAGAGTTATGAATGTAATTAGTAGAATACCTGTAGTAAGCAATTTAATAAATCAGAACATCCGTATGATGACTATCAAAGTGATGAATTCAAAGATTACATTTGGCGTAAGCCTGATCATCATTGCCTTTCTATTGCCTTCTATGGTATCTGGTCAATCTGCTCATCGTCAGCTCCGTACCGGTGATCAACTTTACCAGGAAAAACAATATACACAAGCTGAAGAAGCTTACCGTAAAGCACTGGAAAGAAAAAATTCACTTAAAGGAGCATATAATCTGGGCAATACCTTGTATCAGCAGAATCGATATGAAGAAGCAATACAGCAATATGATGATGCTATTGCAAATGCTAAATCATCAGACGAATTATCCAAAGCGTATTACAACAAAGGGACCGCACTGATGGGAGCTCAAAATTACGGAGAGAGCATCGAAGCTCTAAAACAAGCACTCATTCAGAATCCTGAAAGTCTTGAGGCTAAGCAGAACCTGTTCATCGCAAAAAGATTGCTGCAACAACAGATGCAACAACAACAGCAGCAGCAACAACAAGAACAACAACAGAATCAGGAGCAGCAGGAACAAGATCAACAGGAACAACAACAGCAAGAGCAGCAGGAACAAGATCAACAGGAGCCACAGGAAGGAGATCAGGAACAACAACAGCAGCAACAAGAGGAGCAAAGAGAACAAGAAGAGAAGCAAGATCTGGATAAAAAAGATGCAGCAAGGTTATTGGAGATTGTTGAGAATGAAGAAAAGAAGGTTCAAGAAAAAATGCGCCGAACCAGCGGTAAAAAAACAAAGACTAAAAAAGACTGGTAATTCATAAATAAGTTAAATTATGAACAGATTATTGATTTCTACATTCATCTTTCTTTCGATGATGTGTCGTGTTGTAGGGCAGGAATCAGGAATCATCACAGAAATTACATCTGATACCATCTACCTGGGCAATTCTTGTGAATTAAGATATTCAGTAAAAAATCTGGAAGTACAATTTGAAGGCCCGGAGTTTTCTGAAATAAGAGTCATTTCCGGTCCTAATATATCGACCAGCATGCAATTCATTAATGGGAAGATGACATCTGCCTACTCTTATAGCTATACCTTATACCCGGATGAAATTGGTTCATATTTTATTGAGCCTGCATAT
>JABDLO010000298.1 GCA_013002995.1 Saprospiraceae bacterium
GGAGAGGATCATATTAATAATACAGAATTGATAATCATCGACAACCCACGTCCTTTGCAATATGCTATTTTAATAGAAGCTCACGAATCAGAAGATGATATCATCCCATTTGCAGTAGCATACCACTTCATACCTGAAGATTCTTTCACATGGGAATTTCCTTCCTCTAATGACCGGATAGATTCTAAGGGAAAAACCTATCTAAGGTGGTCAAATACATTTGAAGAAGAACAATCAGGAAGCCTCTCTATAAAGAGCCTGGATAATGATGAGATTTCATTTATTAATGATTTGGATACTTTGAAATCAGGAAACTTTCTTGAGTTTAATTTGCCGTTTGGATCGTATCAATTGATAATGGATGTTGCAGGAAATTCCTACCGATCGGATACTTTTGCCATTTATCCTGATATTCAACTTGATGCTATAAATCTTTGTGGCAATGACCTGTTGTTGGAATGGGATTATGATTCTGATGTAGAGAATTACCAGTTATTGACCATCAGAGAAGATACACTCATCCCTTTTCTTACGACTACTTCAAGAGGGTATGAATTCATAGACTTTTCAGAGTTAAATACTCCCTACATTGCCGTGAAGCCAGTCAATGATGATGGAGTTACAGGACATAATTCTTACACCTTGAATATAAATTTTGTTAAACCTCCATGTTATATAAAATCATTTTCCGGATTCTTAGAGAACGATGATTTGATTCGATTAAATCTTGGCCTATCAACGACCAGAGAAGTTGAAGACATCCGGATATACAGCAATACTTCGGGAGTATCTGAATTGCTTTCTTCATTTGTACCTAATATGTTGAGTTTTTCGACAACCGATGACAACATTGATATAGGAGACAATCAGTACACCGCTGAAATATCTTTAAAGGATGGAAATATCATTTCTCAGGAAATCACCATTGAATTCATTCCGGCCGGTGTATATGAAATACTTCAGAATCCTGTATTGGAAGGTGAGGATATCGTCATTAAAAAGAATGCAGAGCAAGGAGCAACATTTGATCTTTTCTCCTCAACCGGATACAAAGTAAGATCTCAACCTTTAAATGGATCATTAATTTTTATTGATACAAGTTACCTCCCTTCAGGTTCCTATCCTTACATCATTTATTCAGGGGATGATGTCTTTAAAAAAGGAATCATCATTATTATTTAAATTAGTCTATATCCTGCTTATTTGTGAATGAGCTTTTACCGCAGAGTATAAAGAGTCCGGCACAAAGTTCCACTGAGTTTACTCTGCAACACTCTGCGAAAAAAAACTCAGCGGCACTCTGTGGTTAAAATTCTTCTGTTTATCAATTCCAAAAGTAAATCCTACATTTCCTTCACATCCTCCAATTCAATCCTCGATAACTCAATCAATTTCCCTTGCTCCAGCAATTGATCATAATCTTCCAATGGAGTAGTAGCGTCTGATTCCTTATAATTGATGTAATCCTGCCAGATGATTCCACCCACTTTCCTTGAATTATAAGCTTTTCTGAATCTGAATCCGCCCTTGTTTACATGAAATTCATAAGCCAGGTAATCCATCGTTTTTTTCTCCTTATGAAACCAATAAATGAATACATCTTCAAAATCCTCCCCTCCACCTTCTTGATCAAAAGTCACTTTGATCTTATGATATGGTTCTCCTTCAACCATCGCTTCTCCAAGGTACTCCTTGTTTACCGCTGCATCATTTAACGCAAAAGGCAAAAGCGCAAAATAAACCTGAGAATTGATGGATTCTTTTACACTATTGTATGTCTTGCCATTCAATTCTACATTTTCAGCATTCAATTGCCTACTTACTCCATCATTGTCTAGCACTTCTGTATACAATCCCATATCTCCATTATAGGTTCTTTGATACTTGAATTCCCCTTTATTTCTTTTGATTTCGTATAGATATTTTCTAAACTTAAAACCGATGTGAAGTTTTTCATATTTCTTTCCTCCATGGGCTTTGATGGCATCATCTACAATCTTCTGTGCTATATCATTGTCCGATGTAGAAAAAGATAGGAGGGCTATAATAAGTGAAGTTGCTAATAAGTGCATGCTGATGTGTTTTTATAATGAATGCAATTTGACAACATTAGTTGAAATTATCCTAATTTAAAAGTTGAAAATATCCTAATAACGACATCTAGTGATTGATGATTACCTTTGCACATTCCAAGCAACCAGGGTGAGTAAAAGAAATAAACACAGATCAGGTAGAAAGAAAACTCAGAGTAAAAAATATTCTTCTAAGACGAATAAACCCATATCTGGGAAACATAAGCCTAAGAAACCAAAATCAAATCCAAAATCAGGAACTAATAAAATACCTCTAAAGCTTCTGGTCCATCATCCAGGTAAAAGAGACCTGAGGTTACTGGTTTCAGATACCTCATTTGAAGATATTCAATTGGCAGAGCAGCTCAAGCGTAATATCAGGAAGATGGGAATTACTCATATGACACCGATTCAGAAAGATGCTTTCAATCCGGTTCTAAATGGAAATGATACCATGGGTATAGCCAGAACAGGCACAGGAAAGACCATTGGCTTCTTACTTCCTCTTATTCAGCGTAAGCTACAATTTAAAGAAATAGGAAGAGTATTAATATTGGTTCCAACCAGGGAGTTGGCATTACAGGTGGAAGAGACGTGTCGACAATTGCTTGAGGATACAGGAATGGGCTCTTCATGTTTTATTGGAGGAAGAAGTATTAAACATGATATTGAGGAAATAAAAAACGATTCCACTTTCCTGGTTTCCACTACAGGCAGGATGAAAGATCTCCTTAACAGAAGATATTTAGATATCAGGGATGTGAATGTATTGGTATTGGATGAATATGATCGCATGCTGGATATGGGGTTTGCAAAAGATGTAAAGTTGATCATATCCAAAATGGGAGAACGAAAGCAAACACTTCTTTTCTCTGCCACCATTGATGGGAAGTTGAAAAATATTGTTCATGATCTTCTGGAAGAACCTGAGATCGTCAAGGCCTCTTCCGGCAAAGAAGTGGCAAGGACCATCAGGCAGGATATTGTAAGATATGAAGCCAATAAGAAATTTGACAAATTATTAGACCTCTTGATTGACCCTTCTCTTGAAAAAGTATTGATCTTCTGTGATACCCGCCGACAAGTGGAAAACCTTTATGAACAGTTGGATTCCTATGCTGTGCCTGTAGATCAGATTCATGGTGATAAAACTCAGGCTTATCGCAAGAGAGCCTTGGAAAAATTTAAAAAGGGAGAATTGAGAGTATTGGTTGCAACTGACGTTGCTTCCAGAGGCCTGGATATTGATGAAGTGAGCCATGTGATCAATTATTATATTCCATTTGATTATGAGACATACATACATCGGATTGGCCGGACTGGACGAGCCGGAAAAGGTGGTATTGCCTGGACATTTGTGTCGGCATAATAAAAGATTGTCGGATATATGATTTGGATCACATTATAAAAATCATTCGCTTCTTAATTTTACCATTAGTTATACTGAAATTATGAAATTCAAATTGTCATTAGTATCCGGATTCGTATTGGTGATTTTGTTTGTATTAAGTTGTGCCAATGGAGAGAAAAAACAACTCAACCCCAATGGAGATTCTGAACTGGCCCTCCTTATGAGAGAAATGGAAGCCAATGCCCTGGATATGAAGAAATTCATTGAGACAGGTCGGGTTCCGGCATCAGATTATGATCATTCTACTTTATTCACAGCAATTCCAACAGAAGAAGGTAAAACAGACCTCCCGGAATATAAGACGATGGCTCAATCTTACCTGGATGCCATGAAATCATTACAGTCAGCCAACCAGAATACTGCGGCCGGTGCCTATAAGGATATGGTAGATATGTGCCTTTCTTGTCATAAAAGCATGTGCCCGGGACCTGTGGTGAGGATTGAGAAGTTGTATGTAGGGGAATGAGAGTTGGCATGTGACTTCTAACAAAATCATGCCTCGTGATATCTTTACCACAGAGTAGTCTGAGTCTGGCACAGAGTTTCACGGAGTATCTGTGTGACTCTGCGAAAAACTTTGTGAAACTCTGTGGTTAAAACTTTTCCACTTCAATTAATTTCCAACCTACCTGCCATTAGACAGGTCTCTCCAATTTCTAAAAAGATCAATAAAATTGAGTCACTAAACACTTATTACTCAACACTTAAATACTCTCCTCTTCTTTTATTACCTTCGAGCCCTTATAAAAAATCAAATCTTGATATGTATAAATTAAACCTAACCTTATTGCTGTCTTTTCTTGCAATTGTGCTTGTTGGACAAGACAGTCCATTGTGGATGAGATATCCATCTATTTCTCCTGATGGAAGCACCATTGTATTTACTTACAAAGGAGATCTTTACACGGTCAATGCTTTAGGTGGTGAAGCTCGTCAGATCACCTATCATGATGCACATGACTATGCAGCGGTATGGAGTAAAGACGGAGAGAACATAGCCTTTGCCTCTGATAGATACGGTAACTTCGATATATATACCATGGATGCAATGGGAGGACAAGCTACCCGCCTTACATTTCATTCAGCTGATGAAAAGCCTTTTTCTTTCACGCATGATGATGCGTCCATATTATTTGGTGCTACAAGACAGGATGCTGTAAATCATAGACAATATCCTACTGGGGCTCAACCTGAATTATATAGTGTTCCTGCTAAAGGAGGACGTGTGTCTCAGGTATTGACAGTACCTGCTGAGGATGCAGTCATGACAAGCAATGGTGGTACAATACTATACCATGATCGCAAAGGGTATGAAAATGAATGGAGGAAACATCATACCTCTTCCATTACAAGAGATGTGTGGAGTTATAATCTGCAGACAGGAGCGCATACCATGTTGACAGATCACAATGCGGAGGATCGCAATCCTGTTATTGCCTCCGATAACAATACAGTCTATTTTTTAAGTGCCAGGGATGGAATATTCAATGTTCATCAGATGTCATTGAGCAATCCCCAAGCTGTTACTCAGTTGACCAGTTTTGAAACACATCCTGTTAGATTCTTAAGTAGGGGAGGGAATCAACTTTGTTTTGGCTGGGATGGAGAAATATATACTATGGCTGATGGTGGCCAACCTCAGAAGGTGAATGTTACTATTCGTACCCAGGACAAGAATAACAGTGATAAATTCATCAATATTACAAGTGGTGTCAGGGAGATGGATATATCTCCTGATGGAAAAGAAATTGCTTTTATCGCCCGTGGAGAAGTGTTTGTGACATCAGTCAGTGAGTCATTTACCAAAAGGATTACCAATACTCCGGAGCAGGAAAGATTTGTTACCTGGGGCCCTGATGGTAAAAGTATTGTGTATGCTGGAGAGAGAGATGGAAAGTGGAGCATTTATGAGACCAAGAAACTTAGAGAAGAAGAGCCATTCTTTTATGCCTCTACTTTAATCGAAGAGAAAACATTGATGAGTGATGACACCGATCACTATATGCCCAGGTTTTCACCTGACGGTAAAAAAATGGCATGGATCAAAGGACGTAGAACGCTTTCAGTGAAAAACCTGGAAGACAACAGCGTTATTGATCTATTGACTCCTGAAGACCTCTATCATATGAGGGATGGAGATAAGAACTTCACTTGGAGTCCTGATTCAAAGTGGATATTGGTGGACTGGGGTAAGACCTTAAGCAATGGTGAAATCCTCCTGATGGCAGCTGATGGAAGCCGTCGTATGAATCTCAATGAAAGCGGTTACTATGATTCTTCTCCTAAATGGGTAAATGAAGGCAAACAAATGTTGTGGTTCAGTAATCGACATGGATTGAAATCATATGCAACAAGTGGCAGGACACAGAATGATGTTTATACCATGTTTTTTGATAAAGAAGCCTGGGATAAGTTTAATATGAGTGAAGAAGATTTTAAGCTCATGAAGGAAATTGAAAAGGCGAATAAGAAAGATGAGAAGAAGGATGATGATAAAGAGAAGAAAGATGATGATAAAGAGGAAAAGAAAAAGGAAGTGGAGCCTTTGAATTTCGATTGGGAGCATATGAAAGATCGTACCGCCCGATTGACTATCCATTCCTCTTCATTGGGTGATGCAGTGTTATCTAAGGACGGTGAGACATTGTATTACCTGGCAAGATTCGAGCAGAACCTGAATTTATGGTCTACTAATCTTAGGACCAAAGAGACCAAGATGGTCATTAAATTAAACGCAAGGTCAGGAGGATTGGCATGGGATGATAAAAGGGAAAACCTCTATTTATTAAGTGGAGGATCGATATCCAAGATCGACCCCAAAGCTGGGAAGAAAACGGCGATAAAGATTAAAGGTGAAATGGCTTACGATGCGATGGCAGAAAGAGCAAGCCTTTACGAACATGTAAAGATCAGAACCGGAGCAATATTTTATGAACCTACATACCATGGTATCGACTGGGAGATGATGTCAGGTCATTATGAGCGATTTGTACCACACATAGGTAACTCATATGAATTTGCAGAATTGCTTTCAGAATTACTTGGTGAGTTAAATGTATCTCATGCAGGAGCAAGATACAATGGTAATATCCCTAATGGCGATGCTACAGCTTCATTGGGAATCTTTATGAATTATGGTCATACAGGTAATGGGATTCTGATTGATGAAGTGATGATTGGAGGGCCTTTGGATAAGGCTGGAATGGATATTTCCGTCGGTGATATCATTGAAAAAATTGATGGTGAAATGGTTACTCCTGATCGCGATGTAGCTGCATTTCTTAATCGCAAAGCCGGGGACTTCACGCTCATTGAAGTAATTGATGGAGAAACAAAAGAAAGAAGAACTTATACTGTCAAGCCTATGTCATTGGGACAAGAAAATGGTATACTTTATAAGAGATGGGTTGATAATAATAAGAAGGAAGTGGAGGAAAAGTCTAATGGTATGCTCGGTTATGTCCATATTCCTGGAATGGGCGACAGACAATTCAGAAGCGTTTATCAGGATATGATGGGTAAGTATTTCGAGAGCAAGGGTGTAATTATCGATACTCGATTTAACGGAGGTGGAGATCTTGTTGCTGACCTGGCCATGTTCTTCACAGGAGAGCCATTTATTACATATGCTACAGAAGATAAGGTGGTCGGTGGAGAACCTACTTCTCGATGGACAAAGCCAGTACTTTCACTATTTAACGAAAGTATGTACAGTGATGGACATTGTTATGCCAGTGGTTATGTGGATTTGAATATCGGTAAATCAGTCGGTATGCCAGTACCGGGTACTTGTAGTTATGCTGGATGGGAAGGATTGGCAGATGGATCAAGATGGGGTGTCGTTCCTGTCAGTGCAAGAAATATGGCAGGAGAATGGATGGAAAATAATCAGACTGACCCAACCATTTTGGTTAAAAATATGCCAGGAGTAATCGACAATGGAATTGATCAACAGCTTGAACGAGCTATAGAAGAGATGTTAAAGGATGTAGGGAATTAGGAATTTAGATTTTGATATAAAATACGAGATCTAAATAGTCATAACTGATAAAAAATACCCCCTTCCTGGCTAAGGTTGGGGGTATTCTTATTTGACACTGATCATAGATCTCAATTGATCGACAATAGCTCCACCACCATTGACAGTGATTTCACCCACTTTGTCAGCAATCTTTTCCATGAATTCCATTTCCTTGAGCTTGAACAACATGTCGTTGTCCTGCATCAACCTGGCAGTGTTGAGTAAGCTTCTTGTTGAAGCTGTTTCCTCACGCCTCATAATGGTATTGGCCTGGGCCTGTTTTTCAGCAACCAATACCTGGTTCATGATTTCTTTCACATCGCCAGGTAAGATGATATCTCTTACCCCGCAGTCAAGGATTTTTACACCAAGTTCTTGCGCTCGTGTATCTGCATACTCAAGAATATAAGGAGCAATGGCAGACTTGTTACGGAGCAACTGGTCCAATGTGTATTGACCAACGTACTCCCTCAAGCCGAGCTGTATCATTACATAAAGCTGTCTTGCATAGTCCCTGCTTTCTGTCAATGCAGTAATGATATCTTCTACCTGGTAATAAGCAAAAAGATTCATTCTAATGCTTGCTTTATCTGCAGTTAAAAGCTCTTGTCCACTGATTTCTACTTGCTGTTTACGAGTGTCTACCTTTGAAATAAGAACATTTTGTTCTCCTTTCCAATAATAGTATACTCCGGGACCAAGCTCTTTATTCATAATGCCATTCACATAGAGGATACCTTTTTCATAGCTTTCTATGATGTGCATTGTGACGAATCTCATGACTTCTGGCTGGTGTAATACCTTCCGATTGATTGTTTCACTCACTTCGATCTGATCAAGATTGATGATTTCATGTGTCAATGATGGGTTGTCCTTCCATATTGGATACCTGCCTGACTTCAATACAGTATCGAAATTACCATTCTTGTATTGAATGGCTATTTCATTATCGGCCACATTAACAATGTTCAATCTTGACCTGAGATTTTCACACTTCATCAAGAGATCCAAATCAATCTCATGGTAAAATAATTCTGTGATATCATACTTGATGACTTTCTTCCAAGGACTTATCCAGTATCTTCCTTGATCCAATACTCGGACAAGTTCTCCATTTCTGAACACCAATGCTTTTTCATAAGCATTAACTCTAACTTGTCTCATTTTTATAAAGTTTAAATGGTTAAATAATCATATTAAAAGGAGAGCCATCCCACACATTCATCAATTCTGAAATGGACATTTCCTTAAGTGAGAGTTGACCATACTGTGATATCACAAGGTATTTTCCTTTAGAAAATAGCATGTGAACCAGAGTTACAGTTTCATCTCACAGCATCCGGAAAAGCTCTGATTTCAAAACCGATTTTCAAAACAACCAGGAAAACGACATATGTCAATTTTCCATAATTGGATCGAAGTGAATATGGAGACCACATCTCCAGCTGGTAATCCTTTTAAAGAGGGATCAACTCTGAGGATTAATAGATCAAAAATCTATCGCGTTTACCCAATTCCGCCACAGACCGACAAGGTCTGGCAGGACTCGAACCTGCATAATCTGAATTCCAATGTTCTACCTACTGAACTACCATGTATTCCTACATAGGTGGGAATCGAACCCACGTCACCTGGAGAGCAAAGCCAGTCTATTTCCTGATCGTCAAACCCCAATTCAACTGAATGGATTACATGTGGCTATACAGAAACCAGCATCAGGGATCAAATAAATAAATCTGTCTGCTTCTTTCACCGCAATAGCGATATTTAAGTTACATGTCATGCTTTCACAACATTGATTTAAGGATGATTTTCGCATCCTATTATTGGGAAGTAATGAGGATTCGAACCCCATTTTTCTCAATTCCATTAAGATGTTTTACCCTTTAAACTATTACTTCTTTCCTTCAGTCATACCTGCTTCAATAGAAGATCCATTTGAATATTTGCTTTTCAATTTTTTCAGCTGCTTTTGTTTCTTCTTAACTCTATTGATTTCAGCATCAATTTTATTAATCTGCTGAGTGTCATTAGTGATAAGCTTAGCCTGCTTTAAAAGCATTTTGGATGTTGATAGATTTCCTCTGTACTCATATACCATTGCAAGATGTTGACTCATGATAACTTGATCCATTCCTGGAATTTTCATTCCATGTTGTATCACTTTTTTAGCTTGTTTATATCGCCCCAACCATATATACAAGAGTGACAAATACTTGTAAGCATCTCGATAATTCAGATCGCAAGCAATGGACTGATTATAACAATGCTTTGCTTTTCGATAATCTTTTAAGAGATACATATGTATCTGTCCTAAAAGGCACCAACTCGGAGCATGTTCATTGTCATAACTTTGAGCATATTGTAAGTTTTCTATCATGCTTCCAAGATTGTATGGATATTCATTTAAAGCCTTCAGGTAATACTGGTCTGCTTGACTTAATTCCATGATAAATACATTTAAATAACAATAAATAATCTCTAATCTGAATAGTCTTTACTTTCAGATATCCTGTACTTAAACTTTTAAAATTTCAGATGTCCCAAAAGGAATTGAACCCTTACTATGAAGATCAAAACTTCATGTGCTGACCATTACACTACAGGACAGGTTCACGTTTTATAAGCATCAACCTATACTTTAATTCAACTTATTATGATGGGGTGCCGGCCTGCTTAGGCCTCAAAACAGAAAGGCACCTCCTTTATGCAAGGAGATGCCAACAATAGTCTTTTAAGAATTTAGGACTAGCTGGGAATCTTATCTCCTTGCATGATACTTGAAATGGAAGGTCTCTGATGTGATGTTGATAAACATCTCAGGTTCTCCCACTTTTTAAAATTGCTATGTATCATACATTTAATTTTTGACAGTGCAAATGTATGCTAAATATTCTCAATATTCCAAATTAAATGTAAAATAAAATACTGAATATCAATGTGTTATGATAAGTTTAAGTATAGGGGAATCCGTTAGCATTTCTGCATTTAGATCATCATTTAGTAATAGCCTGAATAACTGCATTTTATGATCTTCAATCTTGATTATATGTTCAATATTCTATTGTCATTAAAACTTTTAAATAATCGTAAAAAAAAAGCGTCTTGCATGTGCAGGACGCTTTTCTATCATATATTTTGGATTATTACTTCAGCATATATAAATATGAATTGCACCCTGTGTAAAGGTTCTTTCCTTTCTATTGGTTAGCTGTTTGCTTCCTGGAAAAGAATTATTAATCGTTATGTGATAAATGCAATACATGATTGTAATATTAATACAAAGGTATATTAAAAAATTGAAATTGGTCTGATCGGCACATTGTAGAAATTCTTCAATTCCATTTAAGTTTCTTTCTTTCGTCCCAGTATTGTTGAGGAGGAATGGTGAATTCCTTCAAAGCTCCAATATCTTTTTCAGAAAGTTGGAAGGTTTCAGCCTTTAGGTTATCGATAAGATGAGCCTTGAGAGATGCACCACTTAATACGATAAATGATGGAATACTATCTATACAATATCTTAATGCAATAGCATCTATTCCGACATCATACTTTTTAGCTAATTCACCTAGTTTATCATGGGCAGATTGATAGTGGTGGTATCTATTATTTGGAAAAACACGGCCATTGGCCAGTGCTTCTTTTATAACCAATCGTCTGTCATTCGAATCAAAATGATTGGATAGGGTGGCAATACTTTGATCGAATATATTGTAGGTAACTTGAAATACATCAAATAGTAACTCCCCATTAACTTCTATGTCCAAAGATTTTTTGATTACTTCAATTTGATTTGCACCAGATGCTGTAAGCCCAATGAGCAATCCATGTTCATTTTTTAATTCCGCCAGACGATTTATGACGTCATCATTTTCTAAAACTCCGGTTTCAAATGTTGCAGAATGAATCTGATAAGAAGTAAGCAATGGAAGTAAGGATTTAGACTGTTTCCATTGTTCGTTCAGCTTTTCAAGACTGTGCTCTTTTACCTCATGAACCTTGGCCTCCAGTTGAAAGTCTGCTGTGTATGTATAGCCCCACTTGGTAGCGATTTCGAGGTTTTTATCAGTTTTACCTCGACTCCATTCCATTAACAACTGTTCTGCCATACCATAACCAGGAGCTGTATCAAAATACCTGATACCAAGATCATAAGCGGTATTGATCATTTCCATCCCCTCTCTTTTAAAAGTCTCCAAAGAAAAGCTGGACTTTTTATCCTTCCTGATATTGATATATTCAGGCCTACCTATAGCCGCCGTTCCTAATCCAATTTTTAATGCCATCCTTGGTGTATAATATCGTACTTGTATTTAATAAAATTTGATGCTTACCTACCTGCTGTACGAAGCATTTGCTTCGTACTAATATCCTTACTTTATTTGAAGCCTGCCTACCTTTGGCAGGTATTCACTTAAAACCAATATTATGAATGTTAAAATAATTTATCAACTCAACTCACCGCCTTAATTATCGCTGTTTGAAGTATTTACTTCAAACCAATATTTAGAAGAATTAATCCTAGTTAAAATATTATTTGTAACTCAACTCACCGCCTCTATAATCTCATCCTTCGTTAACCCCCCAAGTCCCAATGTCGCAAGCGTCCGCGTTGCATTCTTATGATAATCAGTTTCAAGCAATACAGAAACCAATTTTATAATGGATGTCATTACCGGTGTTTCTACGCCAACAACCTTGGCCATATCCTCCAATATGACCAGTCCATATCCCACATCTTCTGTGAAATACCGATTGTCAATTTGAGTCTGAGCATTGATTCCTTTAAAACCAGGGGCTCTGCTATAACCTGTTGTATAATTATTCTCGAGCATGTATTCCTGTAAATATCCCGTATCTGGTTCAGAAAGGATATCAAGACCATAGGCTGATGCAATGGCCATCCGTTCTTTATCCACCGCTTCCATCAGCTTTCCTACAGCCGGTGTTACCCCTTCCTCGTAAAACAAAAAGTCTTCAGGAGACTCAATTCTTCCTACGTTGAGCAATGAAACCGCAGGGTGAATGACATTATTTCCATTCTGAAGCAGGGTATGCAATACATTTTTATAAAGTTGGTTGCCGGAATACACACTTTGAAAATCCTTGAAAGATTCCTCCGATTTGCTGGCAGGAAGGGAAGCAAAAAACACACCCTTCTTTAACCTGTGAAATATATGTACCTCTCCCGGTGACATGATTCTACAAGCATAGGGGAGAGTAGAAGTTTCAGAAACTACTATGGAAGTGTCTGAGTACTCCATTCCCAATTCTTTTTTAAAAACCAGGGCTCCACCATTGGTACCTGGGCAGATGATAACATGCTGACCATTTTGCATTTCAGGTTTGTATGCTTGTGCAATTGCAGAATGTGCATATGATGGCCCGACTACATAAATCAACTCTGCATCACTGACAGCTCGTTTGATATCATGACCGGCATAGGAAATTTTACCGAATCCTTCCACTTCTCCTGAGCATTGAATTCCTCCGGCTTTCTGAATGGCTACAATGTTAATCGGAAATTTTTCAAAGTCAAAAATACGGACGTCATGCCCTTGTATGGCACATTCACCTGCTACAGCACACCCTCCATTTCCGGATCCTAAAATGGCAATTTTCATATCCTAATGATTTTATAGTTTAGTTGTTGTTCTGAATACGTTCTTTAAGTAAGGCCCTCAATTTAGGGATGTTTTTTCGGTCTATTAGGTTAAATGCATGTACTTTGCATAGCTTATCTATCAATTCAATTCCCCCAATGGTATTCGCGGCAGGACCTGTAACTATTGTAGGGGTAATATTAAAACTTTTCATGATCCCCAACACGGCATATGGATCGGATGCACAAAGAACAGTTAAAACTACATTGTCTTTTATTGCTTCGATGGCGATGTCTCCATTATATGGCTCCATAGGTGAAGCTCCAATTTCAATGACAGCGACATCAGAATCCGTAGATGATATCATATTTAACATGTTGTCCAAGGCTTTCTTGTATTCATCCCTCTCACAGATGGTTGAAGGCAAGCCCGTATCAACAAAGTCGAAAATGAAATCTGCGCCTGCATCTTTTATGGAAAGAACATCTCTGTATCTACCGGCACCTGATAATTTAGCCCCGGTGACAGTATAATTCATCATCTTCAGCTGATGAGCTACAATCCTGGCTGAGGTAGTTTTTCCTGCTGACATAGAACTACCTACGAATAATATCACAGGTGTAGTAAACTTTTTAGATTTAAACTTTTTAACATAATCAGCCATTGTTTTCTTATTGCCTGATTGGAATACATGGCCCATGTATGAAATCTCAATCAATGGCGAGATATAACTTGAACGAGAGGTGAGTTTACCTAGAAGACCGGCACTTGTAAGCATATGCATGTTTTTATCTGCTCCCACCTCCTTCCAGGTTCCGGTTGCCTCAAGTGTTGCATGACGGATGCCAAGAGCACCTATAATGATGTCTCCTTCTAATAGAGACATCATCCTTCCACTGCGAATTTCAGCAGTATTAATTTTACCAGAAATTCTTTCAATCTTGCATACTACATAATCACCGGTTGCCCATTGATTATAAGGTAGATCTTTCACATCAAAACCCTTTTCAAGATTTGAAATCCTGGTGACTGAAGTAAAAATATACCTTGTTAGATTTTCAGTCTTTTTCATGGTTCCTCTAGTAATAATAGTGATGTTAATAATGCTGTTCTTTCAATTAATGCATCGATATATATAAATTCATGTTGAGCATGAGCTCCATCGCCGGTAGTGCCAAGGCCATCCAAGGTTGCAGTAAACTGGCTGGTAGTATTTCCATCTGATCCCCCTCCGGCAGTACCTTCCTCCAATTCTAAACCAATAGATTTACCTACTTTTTTTGCTGCCATCCAAAGTTTTCGATTGCGGTGTGTTTTTTCCATTGGGGGCCTTCCAAATCGGCCTTCAACCACAACTGTAGTGTCACTGTTAATTGGTTTAAGATTGCGGATTTGATCTTCAATGACCTCTCCATCTTTCATTGTTAAGACCCGAACGTCTATAACAGCTTTAGCTTCCTGAGCAACGACATTGGGATTGGTTCCGCCTTCGATCATACCTACATTGATTGTGATGCCTTTTTCCAGATCATTTAAAGAAAATAGCTTCTGTATCTGGTGTGAAAGCTCCAGGATAGCACTTGCACCTTTTCCCGGATCTAATCCGGCATGTGCTGATTTTCCCTGAATGGTAATGGTAAATCTGCCCAATCCCTTTCTTTCAGTTTTTAATTTCCCATCTAATCCCAAAGGAGGTTCCATGACATATGCCCTTTCCGAAATTTTTGAAAACCGCCTGATGGCTGTTGTAGAATCCCTGCTGCCTTTCTCTTCATCAGAATTTATTAGAATGAGAGGGGTAAAAGGAGGCGAAATATCATTATCGTGAAGATATTTTATGGAATAACAAATCTGTGTAAGGCCGGCTTTCATATCATACACTCCCGGACCACGAATCACTTGATCTTTTATGATATAAGGCATACTCTCCAGTGTGTTCATTGGCCACACAGTATCACAATGACCAATTAAAAGTTGATTAGGTAAGTGTTTCTTTCTGTCTTTAGGGTAAGCAATAATATATCCTCCACTTACTTCACCTTCTGCATATGAAACATGGTAGTCAAGATGTTGTAAGAAGGTAGAAATGTAATCAAGAATTCTTTTAGTATGTACGCTGTCCTCTGTAGGGGATTCCATGTTTACCATGACTCTTAAAAAATCTAACATTTCAGATTTATAAGACTTTAATGATGTCCATATTTTTCTTGATATGTCAGTGGTTATCCTGTTCATTTCCTTTTTTTGAAGGAGGGGAGGTCTCTGAAATCTTTAGGAAATGGGAATGCTTTTGTTTCTTTTATCTCTGCAAATCTTCCATATGCGATATATGCCAATAAAGGCATATTATATATTTTCCTGGCATGATCTGATTCTGATTCCACCAATGCTTCAGGCATGACACGAGCATGGATAATTTCGCCTGCAATGAGACTATATTTCCCAAATCCATCTATCACTTTCATGAGTTTGCATTCTAATAATAAGTAAGCATTAGCAATACAGAGTGCGTCTATTTTTTCAGCATGAATGGTGGGCAGATGTGTGGTTATTTCATTGGATTGGGTTTTATCTCCACATCTTGGCAATGCGGCAAGGCTTGCAAGAACTACTTGATTTGGTTGAATGTAACTTACTGTAAAAATCTTTTCTCTTATAACATTGTGGTAGGTTGCATGATCAGGAGTGCACACAAATCCAAAAAAATTGTCCTGTCCCAGAGGAGTAACCATATGCTTAGGTGCCATATTATAGTGATCATACTCCTTTGTTCCAACTACAACAAGTGGGGCAACCGTATGGAAGTGATTCCATATTGGCTCATTTAAGTTGAGAGCAATCCATTCTCCATTTTTATCTATTTGCATTGGTATTCTGGCTTATGTGGAGAATGTATGGGCTAAATACCTTTCAGATCATGATTTCAATCACGATTTTTTCTGATGATTATCAATAGAAGTTGAAACTGCACCTATGGCTTTGTATAAATAAAAACCCGCACAAGCGTTCTGAAAGATGCATGTGCGGGTGTAGCATATTGATCTCTAAGCCTACTGCTTAGTGCTAATCAAATCGATCTGCATTCATCACTTTTGTCCAGGCTTTTACAAAATCATTTACAAACTTTTCTTTGCTGTCGTCCTGTGCATAAACTTCCGCATATGATCGTAAGATAGAATTTGAACCGAATACGAGATCAACTCTTGTAGCAGTCCATTTAACATCATCTGTTTTTCTGTCTCTAACCTCATAAAGGTTGCTTCCAGCGGGAGTCCACTTATAAGCCATATCTGTTAAGTTAACAAAGAAGTCATTGGTTAATGCACCTTCATTATCAGTGAATACACCGTGTTTTGTTCCTCCATGATTGGTTCCCATTACACGCATTCCACCTATTATAACAGTCATTTCAGGAGCTGTCAAACCCATCAATTGGGTGCGATCCAATAGCATTTCTTCAGGAGATACTACGTAATCCTTTTTCTGCCAGTTACGGAAACCATCAGCTAGTGGTTCTAATGGTTCAAATGAATCTGCATCTGTCATTTCATCGGTTGCATCTCCTCTTCCAGGAGAAAAAGGTACTAAAACATCATATCCAGCAGCTTTGGCTGCATTTTCAACACCCACATTTCCCGCGAGCACAATAGTGTCGGCAACACTTATGCTGTGTTCTTCAGCAATTCTTTCTAATACAGATAATACCCTGTTCAATCTACCTGGCTCGTTGCCTTCCCAGTCTTTCTGAGGGGCAAGTCTTATTCTGGCACCATTGGCACCTCCTCTCATGTCCGAACTTCTGAATGTACGAGCACTGTCCCATGCAG
>JABDLO010000347.1 GCA_013002995.1 Saprospiraceae bacterium
TCATTATGGACCAATTCAAGTCCATCTTCAGGAATTAAAGGAAAACAAGCCTGGATGTCAGCTGATCATTTTATTAAAGGAAATATTGAAAAAGTAAAGTCAGGCAACACCCCTGCTGCTCTTAATAATTACATCAATGCATATAAAGCCGATCCTGATTTTTCTCCTGCCAGAGGTGAATTATTCCAGACTGCCATAAGAGACCCTAATACAAGAAATAGTATCCTAAGCAGTTTGAATCAAAGGGACTGGCAACGGCTTCAATCCATATTAAACAATGAGATGCGTTAATATGTGGTATATTAAAGTTTCTGTGTAGATCATGAATAAACCTTCAAATTCTCTATGAAGATCATACTTTCATTCATCCTTGCTTTATTCATTAACACCTTGTGTAGTGGACAGTACGTACATGAATTGTCTACAGAAAGAGAGGCCTACATCATAGGTTCAGGCTTGCTGGGGTTGGGAGTATCATTCGCTTTGAATAAAGACCTGAAACCGTTAACTGAAGAAGAAATTGAAAGATTAAATCCACTTAACATTAATGGATTGGATCGGGTTGCAACAGCTACCTTCTCTAAAAATGCAAGAAATTGGAGTGATGGCTTTTTATATGGATCAATCGGGGCAGCTCCACTGGCACTGCTCCTGGATAAAGAATCTCGGGCAGATTATGGTGATATAAGTGCCATGTATTTTGAGACCATGCTCATAAACAATAGCCTCACAGCTCTATCTAAAACTTTCTTCAGGCGCACCAGGCCTTATGCATATAATGATGATGTAGATCTTACTTTAAAATTAGGGAAAAGTACCAGGTTTTCTTTTTTCTCAGGTCATACCTCCAATGTTGCCGCAGCATCCTTCTTTTCCGCTAAGGTATATTCAGATAATAATCCGGGAAGTAAAATGAAAAATGTTTATTGGGGAACAGCAGCCATTATCCCTGCCATACAGGGTTATCTGAGGGTTAAAGGAGGGAAACACTTTCCTACTGATGTCATTGTAGGTTATGTGGTCGGAGCATTGGCTGGAATACTGGTTCCGGAATTACATCGGGTTGATCCGTGATCAGAATTGATACACCATTGCATTGCAATGCATGCCCGCACCTACAGATGCGAATACAACAAGATCTCCTTTCTTGATATTGTAATCCTCCATCTTTCCCTTTCTGATAAAATCCATCATCGTCGGAATTGTAGCAACCGATGTATTTCCAAGGGTATGAATCGTAAGTGGTATTTTATCAGAAAAATCGAGATCCTTGCGATCGAATTCTTCTGCTACCCTATTGGCTATGGCTTCCAACATTTTTTCATTGGCTTGATGGAAGAGGAACAGATCTACATCAGCGATCGATTTATTGCACTTATCCAATGATTTCTTGATCACCTGAGGAAGATAAGTAGTAGCATACTTATAAACTTCTCTACCATTCATTTTAACGTAAGTATCACCGGGACATCCAGGATTATTTGAACCAGAGAGATATATATTCATTAAATCAGCTTGAGCATGTGAAAAGGTGTGGTACGCTTTAACTCCCATATCACTTTCTGTAGTAGATATTATGGTTGCCCCACATCCATCAGCAAAAATCATTGAATCTACATCATGTGGATCCAACATACGCGAGGCTACCTCAAGACCGACTATCAGTACATGCTTAGCATCTCCATTCCTGATGGCCTGATGAGCCTGAATGAAAGCTTGCAGCCATCCCGGACATCCAAACAGTATGTCATAAGCAAACATTTCATGGCTTCCTATTCCAAGGCCATGTTTTAGATGAGCAGCAAGATTAGGGACCGGATGATAACTGCTAATCCCGGGAACCATATTGCCTGCATTGTGAGCAACAATAATTCCATCAAGATCATTGCCTTCAAGACCAGCATCATTCAGTGCTGCTTGAGCAGCTTCAACCATTAACGGAACAGAATCTTCATCTTCCGATATATACCTTCTTTCTCTTATTCCGGTAATGCTTTCCAATTTTTTAACAACCAGATTGGAAGGCTTGTCAAAAAGTGAACCATCCTTGTTGTAAAATTGAAGATATTCAAATGCACTATTAGCAACTACATTTGACGGTAAGGCAGATCCGGTTCCTGATATATATGAATTCAATAGCTTATATTTTAATTATTATAAATTCTCTGTAAAATCATCCCACTCCTTGGGATGAGGTTCATGCAACATTCCCAGGGATTTTCCCACCACCATTGACACTGTTGCATCCCCTGAAACATTGATGATCGTTCTTGCCATATCTAGCGGCCGATCGATAGATAAAATCATGGCGAGCGCAAGAGTTAAATACTCCGATGGAAAGTTGACAGATTCTAATACAATGACCAACATTATAATTCCAGCACTTGGAACAGCAGCTGCTCCAATGGATGCAAGCGTCGCTGTCAACACCAATGTCAACTGGTCACCAATCCCCAGATCATGGCCAAGCACCTGGCATACAAATACCGCAGCAACTGCCTGGTGTAAACTTGTACCATCCATATTTACTGTAGCTCCTATAGGACAGACAAAACTAGTAACTTCTTTATCAACTCCCAGATGCTCCTCTACCCTTTCCATCGTAACTGGTAATGTAGCCATACTTGAACTGGTTGAAAATGCGAGAAGCTGTGCAGGAGCCATTCCCTTCATAAAGAATTTCGGGCTTTTACCAGTGTACAGGTATACAACCAAAAGGTAAAATCCAATCATCAGAATAAGGCCAATAACAAATGTAATGGCATAACCAATCATTGCAATAAAGAGGTTGCCATCCTGCGTCTCAACAATCAAAGCTGCCAAGAGTGCAAGGACTGCATAAGGTGCTACCAACATAATCAGATCTACCATCTTCATGACAACTTCATTCAATCCATCAAATAATTTCTTGATCGGACCGACAGTTTCATCTGGCAGCAACAATAAGCTTATCCCGAAAAAGATCGTGAAGAAAATCACCTGGAGCATATTGCCATTATTCGACATTGCCGCGAAAATATTTGAAGGAACGATGTCAACTAAAAACTGTAATGGTGCATCAGGACCTGTAGTCTTGGCAATCGTCATTTTATCCACAGCTGACCCTTTGTATGCTTCTGTCAATGATTCCATCGAACTGAAATCAACACCATTTCCCGGCTGAAAAACATTCACCAGCGTCAATCCGATTAATACAGCAATAACAGTGGTAATAAGATATATGATCAAGGTTCTTATCCCGATTCTTGAAAACTTAGAGATGTCACTTAGATCTGCTATACCTTTAATAAGTGAAGTAACGATCAATGGAATCGCCAACAACTTCAACATGTTGATAAATATCGTTCCGAATGGTTTAATCCAATCTTTAACAAACTCCGATCCTCCATCAATCTGAATAGCGATAATTCCGACAATTAATCCGATGACCATTCCGATGATGATCTTCCAGTGCAGCGCGAGTTTTTTCATTAAGAGGAGGTTGAGGTTTTTTCCATCCCTTTTACAGCGAGCAATCTATTGGGACACCTTTCCAGTACTTTTTCAAATTGCACCCTGGCTTCCTCTAATCTTCCTTGCTCTACCAGCCAATCCCCATACATCTCGCTTGAAGGTTTGACGACATCAGGAGGCCCATACATAAAACCGGTGTTGTCTTCAAGATCAACAGCTTCTTTCATCAATTCTTCAGCGGATGCTATATTTCCATCTCTTAAAGCAAGTAAAGCTTTTAACTCCAGGATGATCACCTTGGCGCGATTGACATTATCCTGATTGGCAAGGTTGCGGGTGTAATTTCCACTGCAGGTTGCAGAAGCAGCTGCAATTACCTCATTACCTGCTTCATAAACTGATTCCTCAAGTACTTCAATGTGTTCTTTTACATAGTCTACTTCCCCTTGTTCCAGTGCGTACATAGACCGGTTATATATCCCCACAGCATAAGCCTGGATATTGAGGTCAGAATAATCGAATGTGTCCAACACTAAATCATCATCCCATTTACCAGTCTCAGTGAAATATGCACCCTTCATCATTACTAAGTGAGATTTAGCACGACGAGAAGGTAGTTCGGTACAATACCGTTCCATATCTTCCACCATGATCCTTGCAGAATCAAACTGTTCTTTCTGAAGGTGGCCATACATCAACCATTTAAAGGAATGATATCCAAGAGCATCGTTGTCAAGGTTTTTTCTTTCTTTTCGTTTGACGCTGGCCTGCCAGGAATCTATATTAGAGCTGATCACTCTATCCCACATACCCATCGATACGTAAATGTGTGACGGCATATGAAGTGCATGCGCTGCATCCGGAGCTACAACTGCATAACTATCAGCTGCATCCATTGCTTTTGGTGCATTGACCGGATCATCATAACTATGTATAAGATAATGGAGTGCACCTGGATGATTGGGATTCTCATTAAGGATACCTTTTGCGATACGGGCACCTTTTTCATATTCCTCATAATTTCTTCCTCCTCTTACAGCTCCCAGAATTGAAAGAGCATACAATGAAGCAACTTCATGATGATCAGGGTATTTATTAAATAGCTTTTCCATGTGGTCACGGTACTTTGTATCCTTATCTGCTTTGTCTCCCTCTCCAAATAATATCTCTGCCCCCATAAACAGGTCTTTTTCAAATTCAGTAGGAACCCTCGACAATCTGTCTTCAGTAGTAGCACCTACTTCCTGTAATACCTCTTTGCCTTTTATATTATTCAACTGACGCCAAAGGGGGTGATTGTGTGTCATTGCTTCTCCCCAGAAAGCCATAACACAACTCGGATCAGCTTGTTGAGCCTCCTTGAATGCTTCTGCCGCATCAGCATACTCAAAACTATGCATCAACAGCAATCCTTCCTCGAAGTGTTCTTTTGCCTTCTCATTTCCGGTAATCTCAATGGATATGGAACCCAATTCATCGTGAAATTGATCTTTGGGTTTTTGCTTCTCCTTACATCCCAGGAGTAAAACAAATGATAATATTATAAAAAATAGATATTTTATTTTCATAGCAATTGACTTTAAAGTGAACGTAAATTAAGAAATTTCCATACAGAATATTATCTATCTTGAGATCTCAATATTCTAGAACTGAAATCATACTGCAAAAACTTAATTAAATTATGAAAGGAAAAGTTGTATTAATTACAGGAGCATCCAGAGGAATAGGCAGTGAAACAGCTTTTTTATTTGCTCAGGAAGGAGCTAATGTGATTGTTAATTATCGAAGTAGAGAAGATAAGGCGAAGGAAGTGTTGAATGGAATGGCTCCAGGAGATCACACGATGATCAAGGCTGATATGGCTGATCCCCAGGCATTAAATCATATGGTGGAAAAAGTGATAAGAAAATATAAGAAAGTAGATGTTTTGGTTAATAATGCCGGAATCTTTGTACCTCACCCTATTGATGAAGTTGATTTTGACACATGGCAAAAAGCCTGGAAAAACACATTGGAAGTAAACCTGATCGGAATAGCTAACCTTTCCTATCTTGTTGCTCAACATATGATCAGGAATAAGTCGGGTCGCATTATCAATGTAAGTTCAAGAGGTGCATTTCGTGGAGAACCTGAATGTATTGCATACGGAGCTAGTAAAGGTGGTCTAAATTCACTAAGCCAATCAATGGCCAAAGCGCTCGGAAAGTATAATATATCAGTAACTGCTGTTGCCCCGGGATTTGTAGAAACAGAAATGGCCATTCCTACACTGGAATCGGACAAGGGGGATTTTATTAAAAATGAAAGCCCGATGGGACGTGTAGCATCCCCTGTAGAGGTGGCCCATACTATTATTTTTCTAGCTAAAGAAGAATCTAAATTCCTTACCGGAGGTATAGTAGATATCAATGGAGCCTCATTTTTACGGATGTAATTTAAGACATCGGGACGTGAGACATTGAGACTCCGAGAGATCGGGACTTTGAGATGGGGAGACTCATAGACCAGGTTGATAAGAAACATCCCGTTCAAACGTAATTCTGATTTCTACAATTCCCATAGGTTACCTATTCACCCGTTTCTCATAAAAGAGTAAAATCCTGATATGAGACTTATTTACACACTTTTTACCCTGATTTTAACCTTTCAGCTTTCAGCACAGACTTCTTGTTACGCTATAAAATTCACAAATCCAGGTGCTACTGATGGAGTTTATACCATTGATCCGGATGGAACAGGTGGCAATGCACCTGTCGCTGTGTATTGTGACATGACTACTGACGGAGGAGGTTGGACCCTGGTTTCTTCTTCTAATGTAACTGTAAATGATCAGTCAAGTCCGTACAGCACCTTGCTTCAAAGCCCTAATGCTTCAACTGGTAATATGCCAGGTGTATGGGATGGCCTTAGACCATTGATAGCCGGAAATTCCGATATAAGATTTACTTGTTGTAACCTGGATGCTGGAACTTGTGGTTCTTCATGGACGGTGGATTTGGTATTCTATGAAGCTCCTTACTATTTAGATGTCACCAACGGGCCGAATGATAGTGATAATTGCTTCGAGGAAGGAAACGGGACAGGATATACTACTCCTGCCCCGCGAAGGAAAAACATCAATACTGGAGTGGAACTAGCGTTGGGAAATAACTGGAACTGGGGCGGATATCTTGAAGGAGAAGACAATTGTGGAGATGCAAATGATTTTACTGTTGATTTTGACGATCGTGGCATGGACAGTAACCAGGGAGATGGAACAGATTGGGGTGAAGATGATGGAGCACGAAAATGTGGAGTCAATGCTATAACCAATGGATGGTGGCACATCTGGGTGAGAGAATTGGAACCAACTTTACCGGTAGAATTATCAGAATTCAATGTCGATGCAATAGATGATCACATAGAATTATACTGGAAGACCAACTCTGAAGTAAACAATGAGGGATTTGACATCCTCCACTCTATGGATGGAAGGAATTTCACGACAATTGGGTTTGTGAAAAGCAGAGGTGATACTGATTATCCGAGCCAATATTCATTTGTCCATCACACACCTGGAGATGGCATCAATTATTATAGATTGCTCCAGAAGGACTATGATGGAAAATCCAGGCTTTATGATATCAAATCAACAACTTTTGAATTTTCCGATTTTGACCACCTGGTGTATCCTAATCCTTTCAAAGATGAAATAAATATCAGGTTGAACAGGAACAATATAAAAACCAACTTATCTATTTCTGATCTGAGTGGTAGAGAGGTCTATCGACATCCCATAACATCAACCCTTGTAAATATTGAAACCAAAGATCTAGAAGCTGGATACTATATCATAAGAATTGGGTCATGGAGTTGTAAGATTATAAAATATTGATTTATCGAGATAAATATCAGACGGTGATTTAAACCTCATACATATTGATTCTCTGATCTTAATTCGTAAATGCTTCTAAGAAAGAAGTCACGGAAACTGTGCAATGTAAAACATCAGATTTCGACACGGTGCCTTATTGAGGTGATAATCTTGGTTATCTTTTCTTTACCTCAGTTCTAATACTCTATGATACCCTGAGGTTAAAATATCAGAGCTGTCAATTTAGGCACCAATTATTTTATATGAACATATTTTCATATTTTTGACTCATGTCTGAAGTACATTTATTGCATAATAGTAAGGAAGCTGAAAAGCTGGAACGCATTGCGTTTATCCTTAAGACCATAGCTCACCCTATACGTTTGGGTATTATTCACCTGTTAGAGCAACATCCTAAACTTTCCGTATCTGCTATATGTGAGAAGCTGGGAACCGAACAGTCTCTTACCTCTCATCATCTTCAGAATATGAAGTTAAAAGGGATTCTTTCAGTGAAACGAGATGGAAGGAGCATGCTATACTCGTTGAAGGAGAGAGACGTTTCACTCATCATCGAGTGTCTTGAAAATTGCAATTGTAACATGTAAAATTGAGTAAACATGAATGTGTTGAAGAGCATCTTCACCTATCGATGCCCAAAGTGTAGAACGACTAAGATGTTTATTGAGCCCATGAAAATCAAGGATCCTCTGGCAATGCATGAAGCTTGTAGCAATTGTGGTCAGCGATTTGAGCCGGAACCCGGATTTTATTATGGAGCTATGTTTATCTCCTACATTATGTCTGCATGGATTTTACTGATTCTTGCATTGATAATGGTATTCCTAATAGGATGGAGCCTCGATAGTGTTAAATGGATCATTATTGGAATAGGATTGTTGTTTTTCTTAAAAACTGTAAGACTTTCGAGATCAATTTGGATTCATATTGTAGTAAAATTCAATAAGGATCTGCATAAAAAAATAAAAGAAAATAAATCTATAAATCAAGCAAAAACTGTATAAAAGGACTATTTGTTTCATAGTTTGAATTTCAAAATCACTACATTCCCTTTTTTAACCTATAGTATATTAAAATCGTGCTGAAAGACGACTTCAATAGAACAGCAACATACTTAAGGATCGGAGTTACAGATCGATGTAATCTAAGATGCAGGTATTGTATGCCTGAAGAAGGTATTGATTTCAGCAAAAGAAAAGATCTCATGTCCTATGAAGAGATCATTAAGCTTTCAAAAATCTTCCGTGATCTCGGTATCCAAAAAGTAAGAATAACTGGAGGAGAGCCATTTGTCAGAAAGGATATGATGCACCTCATCACTGAACTTCATTCTATATTTCCAACGCTTCATATCACCACCAATGCGACACTTCTGCAACATTATCTGGAAGAACTAAAATCTCTAAAAATTGGTGGACTCAATATATCATTGGACACCCTGGATAGAAACAAGTTTCACCTGATCACAAGGAGAGATACTTTTAATAGAGTGATCGACAATATTTACAAAAGTGTAGAAGCAAATATTCCTACTAAAATCAATATGGTTGTCATGAAAGGTGTCAACGATCAGGAAATCCCTGATTTTATCAGGTTAGGGAAAAAATTGAACGTTGAGGTTCGTTTTATCGAAGCTATGCCTTTTAACCAATTGGATGGGAATAAGTCGGTATTTATGTCTCATCCAGAGATCCTTCAATTGATAAAAGAAAAATTTGAAGAAGTTTCTAAAATGAATGATACATCAATATCATCTTCATTGAAATATATTGTAGATAATGAGACAGTAGTTGGAATCATTCCTGCCTACACAAGAAGTCTTTGTTCTAGCTGTAATAGAATCAGGCTTACACCAAAAGGTGAATTATTGAATTGTCTTTACTCAGAAAAGGGACTAAATCTTCTTGAATTAATAAGAAGCAAGGCATTAAATGACTCTCAATTAAAGGGTCATATAAAGAATGCAGTTGCAGGTAAACTGAGTTCAGGATGGGAAGAGGAAGAAAAAAGAGATGACACCATTTTTAATAGCATGACAACCATCGGAGGATGATACCAGTTGAAAAGGCCACCAATATCATCATTGAAAATTCAAAAGATTTCGGCACAGAAGAAGTTTCAATCCACCATTCAGAAGGTAGAATATTAGCTCAGGACATCCAGGCTGATCGACCGTTCCCGCCATTCAACAGAGTATGTATGGATGGCATTGCTATTGCATATAAATCATATCAGTTAGGGCACCGTACTTTTCAGGTTGAATCTGTAGGGGCAGCAGGTGATCCCATTGAGACGCTTAATGATCCTTTAAAGTGTATCGAGATCATGACAGGTGCTCCCCTGCCAATAAATACAGATACGGTAATCAGGTATGAAGATCTGATCGAGACATCTGCGGGATTTAAAATTACAACAGAGATATATCCTGATAAGAATATACATTTTACAGGAAGTGATCACAAGGGAGGTGAAACTTTACTTAGCCATAACATTAGATTAGGTGCTAGTGAAATAGGTGTTATGGCGACTGTAGGGATAGAAAAAGTAAAGGTTAAAAAGTACCCAAAAGTGGCACTCATTTCTTCCGGAGAAGAATTAGTAGCCATATCTGATCAACCTCTTCCCCACCAGATCAGGCGATCTAATATATATGTTTTACAATCAAGGCTCAGGGAGCTGAGAATAGAATCGGACACTTATCACTTTAAAGATGACTCCATTGATATTGTCAATCAGGTGAGAAACCTGGTTGATCATTATGATGTATTGATGATCAGCGGCGGTGTCAGTAAAGGTAAATTTGATTTTATTCCCTCTGTTTTAGAGAACCTAAGGTTTGTAAAGTTATTTCACAGGGTGAGCCAGCGACCTGGAAAACCATTCTGGTTTGGAAAAAAAAGGAACAAAACTGTCTTTGCTTTTCCAGGCAATCCTGTTTCTTCTTTCCTGTGTTTTCATAAATATTTTGTTACATGGTTAAAGGCCAGCCTCAATCAGGATTACCATTCATCATTGAAGGTGACCTTATTAAATGATGTAACCTTTAAACCAGACCTCACCTATTTTGCCCAGGCAAAATTGTATCCTGGTAAAGATTCAAAACTATATGCTGAGGTCAGGCATGGTAATGGGTCCGGAGATTTGGTAAATCCTACGATCAATGACGGGTTTGTAGAATTACCAAAAGGTAAAAATCTGTTTAAGAAAGGAGAAATCGTTAATTTTATTCCTTACAGATCAGTATTCTGATTGAAATCAATAATACTAGTACAACCTTATGAAGAAACCCTCTCACATTGATGAAAAAGGTCTCCCTGGAATGGTAGATGTAGGCCATAAAGATGAATCAACAAGAATTGCCATTGCATCGGGAAAGGTTGTTCTCGGGTCTTCGCTGATGCAAGACCTGGCAAGCCATGGGTATGCCAATCATAAAGGATCAATCATTCAGACAGCAATCATAGGAGGAACAATGGCGGTCAAGAATACGGCAGTTGCGATTCCTTTCTGTCATAACATTCCTATTTCGTCTATTAAAATATCCATTGAACCGGTGAAAGATGGATTCTCAATTCAATGTAAAGTAAAAACAGATGGAAAGACAGGTGTAGAAATGGAGGCCTTACATGGTGTTTCTGTAAGCGCTTTGACCATTTATGATATGTGTAAGGCAATGTCCCATGAAATCGAAATCACAGATATTGTTTTAGATTCAAAAACTGGAGGAAAATCAGATTATGAAAGAAAGACATCATAAACATCCACCGCTTAAGCGACCTAAAATCGGGTTTTATCATCGCAATGAATGGGCATTATACGGTACTACGTGTGCCTCAATGAATCAAATTTATTACAGATTGGCTCATGCGTTAAAGCCATATAAACTGGCATATGTTGATGCTGATCATAGTCAGAACCAAGGTATTTTTCACCTACAGATTGGAAAAAAGAATTTCCTGATGCCAGATGAAGTGCCCTGGAATAAATATGATGACGGTATCCAATCCCAATCTTATGACGCCATGATCGTAAATGGTAATCACTACCCAGCAACAAATCAGATTGTCATCATCGACCCTAAAAAGAAAGAATCATTATATAGAAGGAAAGATCAGCTTACCAATATTATTGCCATTATAAAATCGGATGATCAGGAAATTTATGACTTTGTAAAGGATAAAATGAGCAGTGATACTTTAATCCTGAACGAAAATGATCATGCCTCAATTGTTGAAATTATTACAGAAAGTATTTCTTCCAATTTGCCACCCCTCAAAGCACTTGTCCTTGCAGGAGGTAAAAGTATAAGAATGGGAGAAGATAAGTCCAATATCATATACCATAAAAAACCACAGCAGATTCACGTTGCAGATTTATGCAATCAACTAGGATTAAACACTTTCATTTCTAAACAAATAAACTACCAGGAAGATAGCATTCAAAAGTTTTCTGTAATTAAAGACAGGATGGAGGGAATGGGACCATTTGGAGCCATAATAAGTGCTATGATGCATGATCCGGAAGCTGCATGGCTTGTTCTTGCTTGCGATCTTCCTTATCTGAATATTTCATCCATCATTAAGTTGATTTCAGAACGGAATGTTTCCAAATATGCAACAGCTTATCAGGTTGAGGCTAATGGTTTTCCGGAACCTTTGATCACAATCTATGAACCGAGATCTTATAGAAGGTTTCTTTCGTTCCTATCTATCGGATATGCATGTCCAAGGAAAGTTTTGATCAATTCCGATATACATACCATTCCAATTAATGATGAAACCATAGCAAGAAATGTCAATACACCAGAAGAAAAAGAACAGGCTCTAGGTAATCTGAAAACCATTGATGAATAGATACAGCAGACATACATTATTAGATCTAGTAGGTACGGAAGGCCAGCTGAAATTAAATGATGCAAAAGTTACTGTAGTAGGCTGCGGAGGTCTGGGTGCCATTGCTTCAGCTTATCTGGCAGGTGCCGGTATCGGAAACTTGACACTCATCGATGGTGACACACCAGATATCACCAATCTGCATCGACAGGTATTTTACAATATGGGTTCGGATGAAAAGAAAGCAATTCAATTGAAGCATTATCTGGAAAAATTTAATCCCGATATCAAAATATATGCAGTTACTCAATTTCTGACAAAATTGAATATCAATGAATTATTCAATAATTCTGACATCATCCTTGAATGTACGGATGATATTTACACCAAGTATCTGATCAATGATTATTGTAATATCAACAAGATTACGATGATCTATGGCAGCCTCCATAAATATGATGGTTATCTATCTACATTTATGAATAAGAATCCCGAGGATATTCATCTTAGAGATTTATTTCCTGAACCAGATCTCAATGTTCCCAACTGTTCAGATGTAGGTGTGCTTAACACCATAGCTGGAATGATGGGAATTTTACAAGCCAATGAGGCCATCAAAGTCATCTGTGGTATGAAAGATTTAATGGCGGGTCAACTTCTCATTTATAATATTGTTACCAATGAACAGACCAAGTTAAAACTCCGGAAGAACTGGAATAAAGATATGACTCAGACCTGGAAAAACTCTAGCTATAAGATGGAATACAACTGCGACATACCTGAAATAGAAGTTACCCAATTAATGGCGTCACCTAAATCCTTCCATATCATATCCATACTAAATGGTAACAATCATGAGCCGATAACAGAACATACAGAACACATTCAAGCGGCAGATTTCAACATTTATCAATGGGAGCCGGAAGATGAAAGGCCTACTGTCATTTATTGTACTTCTGGAAAAGTATCATTACAATTGGCACTTC
>JABDLO010000355.1 GCA_013002995.1 Saprospiraceae bacterium
GGCTCATTCATCTTCCTGGGGCCAACCGGTGTTGGTAAAACAGAACTTGCAAAGGCTCTGGCCAGGTATATGTTTGATACGGAGGATGCATTGGTAAGGCTGGATATGAGTGAATACATGGAGAAATTTTCTATCAGTAGATTGATAGGAGCACCTCCGGGATATGTAGGCTATGAAGAAGGTGGCCAATTGACTGAGAAAGTAAGAAGGAAACCATACAGTGTCATCTTACTGGATGAGATTGAGAAAGCCCACCCCGATGTTTACAATATCTTACTTCAGGTCCTGGATGATGGTCAATTGACTGATGGTCTGGGCAGGAAGGTAGATTTCAAGAATACATTGATCATCATGACCTCCAATATCGGAGTAAGAAAGCTTAAAGATTTCGGGCAAGGAGTAGGATTTGCTACTCAAGCCAGAATGAAATCACAGGAAGATGATTCTAAGGGCATCATTCAGAATGCTTTGAAGAAAACTTTCTCTCCTGAATTTTTGAATAGAATTGATGACATTGTCATATTCAACAGTTTGGATCAGGATGACATCTTTAAGATCATTGATATTTCACTCGCACAATTATTTGACAGGTTGAAAGGTCTGGACTTTGGTCTTGCTTTATCAGATGGAGCTAAGAAATTTGTTGCAGAGAAAGGATTTGACCCTCAATTTGGGGCACGACCTCTGAATAGAGCCATCCAGAAATACATTGAAGATCCTCTGGCTGAATTTATACTTTCTGAAAACCCTTCACCAGGGACTAAGTTAAAAGCTGTCATGAATAAATCTAATGATGGTTTAAAAATAGTTCTGGTTAAGAAAGTCGGAAAGGAAGAAGATATCAAAGAATAGATTATATTTGAAATTAAACCGGGTACATCTCTTGTTAAGAGAGATGTACCTTATTATTTAACTTAAATTATAAATATTGGCAAAACCAAGAAGACGTTTTACAAGACGAGAAACAAAACCGCAATTCAGAACAAACAGAGAAATCAGAATTCCAAAAGTCAGACTTGTAGGGGATAACCTCAATGATGTCAGCGAAGTTGCTGGCAAAACTATTGAATCTGGAATCTATTATACCAATGATGCCCTAAAATGGGCAGATGCGATGGGACTGGATCTGGTCGAGATCAGCCCAAAAGCAGATCCTCCTGTATGCAGGATCATTGACTACAAAAAATTCCTATACAACAAAAAGAAAAAAGAGAAAGAACTCAAGGCTAAAACTTCTAAAACTGTAATTAAGGAAATAAGATTTGGACCCAATACGGATGATCATGACTTCGATTTTAAATTAAGGCATGCTCAAAAGTTTCTTTCTGACGGTGCTAAAGTCAAAGCTTATGTTCACTTCAGAGGAAGGACCATAGTATTTAAAGAAAGAGGAGAATTGCTCTTATTAAAGTTTTTAAAAGAACTTGAAGAATTTGGAGCTGCGGAAGCACTTCCTAAAATGGAAGGAAGGCGTATGACCGTAATTGTCTCTCCTAAAAAGAGCAAAAAGAAGTAAGTTATCAATACCTGACTAATTTCATCGCATGATAATTTCCTTGCGAAGATCTCACAGTCAATAAATATATTCCAGGCATCATATCTGAACAATCGAGTTCTGTATGATGCCTGTTTAATTTTAGAGCCTTAACGACCCGACCTTCAATATCCATTAATTCTAAATTGAGTTCTCCTTTTGAATGGTGAGTAATTATGAGTCTATCACTAAAAGGATTGGGATTGACTTCAATTTTCACATCTTCCACTTCTAAAACACTTGTCGAAGCATCCTGACCATCACAATCTTCATCTATCCCGTTATTGGGGATTTCTTCAGCCATAGGATTAATTGATGCGTTTCCATCATCACAATCTTCACTTGAGTTATATCCATCCATGTCTTCATCGATTACCAATGCTTCGCCATCACAATTCTCATCAATGTCATTATTAGGAATTTCTTCAGCCATCGGATTGATTGTCGCTTCTCCATCGTTACAATCCTCACTTGAATTAAATCCATCCATATCTTCATCAATTACCAATGCTTCTCCATCACAATTCTCATCAACAGCATTATTAGGAATCTCCTCAGCCATCGGATTGATTGTCGCATCCCTATCATCACAGTCTTCATCAGAGTCAAATCCATCACCATCTCTGTCCCCTGGGGTAATGGTAATATTAATCGTATTGAATCCAATTGAGAAACAGGAACTGCCAGAAAAGAGTGAATTTATTGAACTCCCTATTAATGATTGTAAGTCAGAACCATCAGGAGTTTCAATGCTTCTCAAGGTATAGTTTCCTTGATCAAGATCTTGTAAGTCAGGGGCACTTTGAATAGAGATGATAATGTCGCTCTCATCCGTGATTATATATGAGTATACATTGGACGTTCTGTTAACCCCGGATGAAATTAGTCTTCCTGGCCCTGTGGCTTTAATTGATATCGGCCCGGGATCTGTAAACACTGATCCCATCATAAAATATGAAGTACAAGGATCTAATTGAACTGAAATAGAAGAAGAAATAAAAGTGGATGTAGGATTAGTGGATTGAGGATTGGCAGTTGCATTGGAAGTAATGAACGAAGCACAAGGATTATTTTCATCATAACCATCTACATTAAAAATACTAAAGAAGGTCCCACCTGTCTTAGTAAATTCATATTCCCCGGACTCTTCCACCTGAAACTCAAAGAATTCCTGGGGAGTGAATACTTCTCCACCTGAACTAAATCGTACAACCTCACACATTTCATCCGCTCCAATTCTTGAGAATACCCTGAAGTCATCATTTTCATCAATGAACATATCAATTGAAGGAATCAGGTCGTAAGGTTCAATACCGATGTCCAGCAATAGTGAATCACTGCCTTCTTTCGCATTCACATCAATTTCATTACACAATCGATGACGCGATACTCCACAATTATTCTGAAAATCAATGACATCTGACACCTGATAAAAATAGAAGCAAGTATAATCTGCACACACCAATTTCAATCTGATCGCACCATTGGTGAGGATAGATGGGGGAATAATTAGTGTGAATCGTTCTGATCCATATGATACTCCTGAAGCAAGCAATGTTTCTTCATTTCCGGTATCTGCGATATCAACCATGTAGATGTCAATGTCACTACACAATGCACCAGATCCATTGGTATTCCATAAAATTGTAAACTCTTCACCTGCGACGATTTGATCACTTTGACGGGGAGCAGTTATTTCAAATGGGCCACCATCAAAATGCAACTCAACACTCTGAGAAGCAATTCCCCCGATGCCATCTCTTGCATTGATTTTCATTTCAACATCACGCTTCACCTGCGGTAATACCTCGAATGGATTTTCAACCTCTCCATATAAATCATCGAGATCAGGGATGAATCGAGTAGGATCACTTGAAGGAGGACGTGATCTAAAAATCGGAGCAAGTGTAGACATTCCTGCCTCCATTCCTATTAATCCTTGTGTAGGAGATATCCCGATGCCATCTTCATCGACTTGCTCCCAATTATACACAACAGGATCTCCATCCAGGTCTGAAGCACTCACTTTCAATGTAAATGGCGTTCCCAATGGAATGGAGAATGGATCCCCATCACATTTACCAAAATCTATCACTGGGGGTTGATTGCCGGATGGTTCAGATTGATAACACGTTCCAATTCCATCTACAAAACTGATGATTTCTTCAATACTCCTAATATGAAAGTACAATGGTGATCCACCAGGTATGGAGATATTCTGGTCACTGGAACACAAACCTCTGTATGACATTATTGTGGTTCCACTTCCGATCTCAACTGCATTATTCTTGCTGATGTTATTGGTACATGACTGGCCGGTACCATTAAAGGTATGAGTAGCACCCAGCATGTGTGCCACTTCATGAGCAAATAATTCCAACCAGTTGTTGTTGTTATTAAAAAAATCCCCTGACCATCCTGATCCCTTTCCTATTACTCCCTGCCCATTAACATCATTGTCACATGCAGCACTAATTGTGGCTATTCCTCCGGTTGACCAATCAGATGAAGAAAGGTGATTATGTAATACATGTCCAACATCATATTGAGTTGCATCAAATGCTTCATTAATGGCCTTTCCTGCTTGTAGTGTCCTTTTCATTCCACCTGCAAGGTCTGGAATGAAAGGGTCGCTATTCTTATCGGTATAAATGAGGACACGATCATCCACCTCAAAAGTGATTGCTAATTCTTGTTCATAGATGGTATTCAGCCCATTCAATGAAAAAATGATTGCATCTACTACAAGTTCAGTATTCCCTCCATTCTCTTCATAAAACTCACCTGTGGCTATCAAAGCCATCTTGTAGCTTCGGATAATGTCACCATTGATGATATCAGGAGACCGGAAAGAACTCCTCGACCGGTTCAATATGGCCTCATCAACACCACAATGGATACCTGAATAAGTCATTCCTTCTTCCAATGTATAAGAACCTTCATCTGGAGTCAAGGTAACAATGCCAGTAGATCCTATTATTGTAATATATATTCCACGTTCGGACATTAATAGCTTTCCTTTCCTTTCGCCACTAATGATATTATAGTTTCTTCTACCTTGAAAGATAGGATTAGAACGATCAAATGATTGATCCTCCTCCTTTATGGTGATGTCACACAATTGATCTGAAAATGGAATTGATATTGTATTACCTATTTTGATCTCTGACATGATATCTTCAATGGCCAACTTATCCACTATGCGTTGGTTCATTTGTGCGGAAGCACTTAAACCGCTCACTATCAACACAAGAGCCATCAATACACGCATTATTCTTTTCTTCATTGAATACATATTAAAAATAAATATATGCATTATCCCAATCGGCTTGTGGCCATCTTGAAAATAAGTACATACATTTTGCATGTGATGATAAAAAGTATATCTTTGCACTCCTTTATTTAACAGATACATAATCGACAAGTATTATGCCTAAGATGAAAACACATTCCAGCGCCAAGAAAAGGTTTAAAGTAACTGGTTCTGGAAAAGTAAAAAGATTCCAAGCTGGAGCTGCTCACTTATTGAGAAAGAAGTCTAAGAAAGCAAAAACAAGACTTAATGGTTCTACATTGGTATCTAAAGCAGATGAACCGAGGATTAAGAATCTTCTCTGCATGAAGTAAAACTTATTTATTAACGAGGGTACAGGAACAAAGCATCGTAAGATCCCTGTATTGCACTAAAACATTAAAATATGCCAAGATCAGTTAACGCGGTCGCCTCCAGAAGAAGGAGGAAAAAGATTTTAAAGCAAGCCAAAGGATACTTTGGTGCTAGAAGCAATGTCTATACAGTTGCCAAGAATGCAGTAGAAAAAGCACTACAATATGCATATAGGGATAGACGTAACAAGAAAAGAACATTTAGAAGATTGTGGATTGCCAGAATTAATGCGGCTGTAAGGCCATTTGGGTTATCCTATTCTAAGTTTATGGGAGCTGTCAACAAGTCAGACATAAACCTCAACAGAAAAGTGCTTGCAGACCTTGCACTCAATCACCCTGAATCTTTCAAGGCCATCGTTGAGAAAGTAAAGTAAAAAGTAATTTGACGATTATTGAACCGGTCAAGCTTTCAGTTTGATCGGTTTTTTTATGCCCTGATGGCTTCAACCGGATCCATTTTAGAAGCTTGAAGAGCAGGAATCAATCCGGAAATTATTCCCACTGCTACGGACCAGAATACTCCTGTAGCCATATTGGAAATGGAAAGTGTCATTGGGAAATCTGCCACCTTACTTACCAGGAATAATACTCCCCCGACAAACAAAAGCCCAATCAATCCACCAATAATGCATAATATTATTGCTTCTATGAGGAATTCAAGCAGGATGATTATCCGCTTGGCCCCCAATGCTTTTTTAATTCCAATAATATTGGTCCGTTCTTTTACCGAAACAAACATGATATTGGCTACACTAAACATACCGACTATGAGGGCAAATATTCCAATAACCAATCCGACAACATTCAATACACCAAATAGATTATCAAGAACAGAAGTAAGAACAGATAATTCATTCAATGCAAAATTGTTGTCTTCGGTAGGTTTTAGTCTTCTTTCTGCCCTCAGAATCCCTGTGATCTCGCCCTTAAAATCTTCCATGTCAGCTCCCTGCTCAGCTTTTACACTCAACATTCTCCCCACAGAACTCTTGTCTTTCACACTTACAAATTTCTTAATAGTGTTAAAAGGCATCCACATTACTTCATCAAAATTTATAAAGTTAAAGGCATTGTCACCTTCTTCTTTTAACATTCCTATTACCTGAAATTTCTGGCCAAATAACTTCACAAATTTACCAATGGGTTCTTTTAGCCCAAAAAGCTCTTGAGCAACTGTATGACCCAATATCAATTTGTTAGAACCTATCAATTGTTCTTGTTGGGTAAAATATCTTCCTTCTACGATTTCTAGATTTTGGATGTCCTGATACTCTGGTGTAGAACCCATAATAAATGCGTTACTTACACTACTGGATTCATATTTAATGGTTCTACCTCCCGTAAATACAACAAAGCTTGCCGTTTTAGCCATTCTGGAGCGAGCCTTTATCTTTTCATAATCTTTAAGGGAGGGGTCTGGCCTTCTGTTATACTTCCACCAATTTTGACCTGGATCTTCGTCCCAGGGAAACTTATCAACATAAATTACATCACTACCCAGTTCATTAAATCCTGAGATGATATTATCCTGAAGTGAGTCAACTGCAGATTTTACAGCTATGATGCAAAAGATACCAATGGTGATCCCCAGCAAGGAAAGGAATGTCCGAAGCTTATTGGCCATAAGCGATTGAAGTGCCTGGACCATGCTTTCATATATGACCTTGAGTAAGATTAGCATTTAAAATGCAAGATATTCTATTTCAACACGCAATTGGATAATAAATCGATAAAAAACCAATTTTCTTAGCCTAAATATTGTTGTAAGCAGTAAGACTTAATAATAACGGGGCTCGATGTTGTATTAACTCAAGATATTTCTATTTTTGCAGCCTCAAACAAATACCTGTAGATGCGTACTAAATTATCACAATTCAATTTCGATTTACCTGAAAAGTTAATTGCTCAATACCCTGCTGAACAGAGGGATGAATCAAGACTTTTAGTAGCTCACAGAGATACCGGTAAAGTAGAGCACAGATTATTCAAGGATATCATGGATTATTTTGATGAAAGCGATGCCCTTATTTTCAATAATACCAAAGTATTCCCGGCAAGAATGTTTGGGAAGAAAGAAAAGACGGGAGCTAAAATCGAAGTCTTTCTTTTGCGTGAACTAAATACAGATGCCAGGCTATGGGATGTTCTTGTTGATCCTGCCAGAAAAATAAGGGTTGGTAATAAATTGTACTTCACTGATAATGACGGCAATGATATTCTTGTAGCTGAAGTTGTTGACAACACCACCAGCAGGGGTAGAACAATCAGGTTCTTTTATGATGGCGACGATGCAGAATTCAAAGGAGTATTAAAACAGCTTGGAAATACACCGCTACCAAAATATATAAAGAGACCTCCGGAGAAGATTGATCTTGAAAGATATCAGACATTGTATGCTAAAGAACCCGGTGCTGTTGCTGCTCCGACTGCAGGTTTACACTTTTCAAGAGAGCTGCTTAAGAGATTAGAAATAAAAGGTGTCAATTTTGCAGAAATCACGTTGCATGTAGGCCTTGGTACATTCAGAAGTATTGATGTAGAAGATCTCTCCAAACACAAAATGGATGCGGAATATTTCAAAATCACTCAGCAAGCTACGGAGACAGTAAATAAAGCAAAATCTGGTGGGAGAAGAGTCTGTGGAGTAGGAACTACTTCTATGAGATCAATAGAGTCTGCTGTATCGGCAACCGGGATGCTTAAAGCTGCGGAGGGTTGGACCAATTTATTTATCTATCCACCTTATGATTTTAGTATTGCCAATTGCATGATTACAAATTTTCATCTACCTAAATCCAGTTTGGTCATAATGGCTGCTGCTTTTGGGGGATATGAATTTATCATGGATATTTACCAAGAAGCGATCAAGGAAGAGTATCGTTTTTACAGTTATGGTGATGCAATGCTAATTTTATAATTATTTTAAGACAATTCTGGAATTTTTCAATAAGTCATGGTGTAGTAGTTTGTGACATGGGAATGAAAGCATTTCCAAAAACATATTTTTTATTGAAATACTAGTATAGACTGAAAGAATCGATTTTAGTTGAAAAATAGAAAGCATTAAAATTTTCCAAATATTTGGATGGTAATTGAATTTTAATACTTTTGCACGAAATTACAGTATTGATTATATAATACTTATTAAGCATTTAAAATGTATTGGACTTTAGAACTGGCACATCATCTTGAAGACGCTCCATGGCCTGCAACTAGGGATGAGCTTATTGATTACGCCATCAGATCAGGGGCTCCGCTGGAAGTGATCGAAAATTTACAGGAATTAGAAGATGAGGGTGAGATGTACGAAACAATGGAAGACATCTGGCCTGATTATCCAAGAAAAGACGATTTTTTATTCAATGAAGATGAATATTGAGATCAATTAAAATTAAATAATTTTAAAGCCTTATCACTTGTAAGTGGTAAGGCTTTTTTTTGACATGCTTATGAAAGAAAAGAAAATTATCATCGCCATCGACGGATATTCATCTTGTGGAAAATCTACTATGGCCAAAGAACTCGCTCGAAAATTAAACTATAGATATTTAGATTCAGGTGCTATGTACAGAGCTGTGACTCTTTATTGCCTGGAGCACCAGATAAAAGTTGAGAATTCTACTGATGTTATTGAAGCATTGCCATTTATTAGAGTCGATTTTGTGATAATAGATGGGGTAAATACTACTTTTCTTAATGAAAAAAATGTTGAGGAAAAAATCAGGAGCTTAAAAGTATCTCAGAGCGTAAGTGAAATAGCCCGTATTCCAGAAGTAAGAGTCAAGATGGTTGAAATCCAGAGAAGTCTTGGGGAAGAAAAAGGAATAGTCATGGATGGTAGGGA
>JABDLO010000412.1 GCA_013002995.1 Saprospiraceae bacterium
CATAGATCTTAAGTGAGATGCTCCGTTGTCATCTCCCCAGGTTAAATTATGTCTGTAATTTTTGCCGTAAGGCGCAAATAGTTCAAACATCTCGTGCACATCCTGCTTAACCAGACCCGGCTCATATTCCAGAGTTGTAATCCCGGTTGTAGAACCAATGGCTGATACAAGGACCTGCCCCTCTTTTATTTCAGCACTATTTAATAATTCAGCAACTTCATCGGTGATGTTGAGTATTTCGTTTCTGCCACGTGTAGTGAACTGAATGGATTGTGTTTCAATTTTCATAATGTCTTCAGTATGATTTGAATTCAAATATAGAACAGAAGTTAAACCAATCCTACCTGTTTGGGTTAGTTTCATGTGCCTAATCAATCCGACTTTGTCCGAGCAAATCACCACCATTACCTTTTGCCGATACGGGAATCTCAAGAACAAGCTGTGTGCCTTTAACATGATAGCGAGAGGTCATCAGCATCTAAAGAATGTCAGTGGCATGCCTTTTTATAAATTGATGGGAAGTGGAAGCGGATTGGGATTTAATTTTTATCCCGGATTGGAGGATTTATTCGCTTATGTAAATATGGGATTCAGAATCTGACTTCGATAAATTTAATGAATCATCACCATTGGTAAAAAAGAAAAAGTTCATGAATGTCGATAACGATTATAGGTCTGAATAACAACAATATCCTTTTGGTCTAAATATGGACATGGAATGATTGCGATCATTGACAACCTTCATGAGGTTACGTATTCTTATTTAAAATGAATATCATGAGAAAGCTTGGGTTAATATTAATAGTTTTACTATTGATGTCAGGTTCTTGCGAGAAAGAAGAACAAATCATTGTACCGCAATCCGGATATGATTGGCCCTCCAACTCCAGATCTTACTGGCCTACTGATGGCTGGGAAACAGCTTCACCTGGAGGCCTGGGCATAGATGAAAACAAATTAATAAAGGCGCGTGAGTTTGCTATGAACGATGATCTGATGAGGTCGGTTATCATTGTCAGGGATGGATACATCGGATATGAAGAATACTTCCACGGAGGTCAAATTGATGCGAGCACCAATCTATGGTCATGTACCAAAAGTTTTGCGTCAGCATTAACAGGTATCATATATGATCAGGGGCATATTGAAAACACAGATCAGCTAATGATTGATCTGATGCCAGATTATCCTGATTTCAATAAGATAACCCTGTGGAATGTTCTCACTATGACGACGGGGTTGCACTGGAATGAAGAAGGGCCGCTTTGGGTTCAATGGATATTAAGTGACGATTGGGTTCAGGAGGCATTGGAACGTGGATTCCGCAAAGATCCCGGTGAAAGTTTCTTCTATAGCTCTGGCAATTCTCATATGCTCACCTCATTGGTGAAATATAAAAGCGGTGAATACCCAGGTAAGATAGCAAAAGAGCATTTGTTCGACCCAATGGGAATCCAATTTACAACTCAGGACCCGGACACTAAATACACAAACTGGCAGCAATACCTTGAACCATTACCACAAAGCTGGAGAACTGATAATCAGGGAGTTGAATGTGCCAGCTTCGGGTTATACTTAACTGCAAGAGATATGGCAAAATTTGGATATCTCTACCTTAACAGAGGAAGATGGGAGGACCAACAATTGATATCAGAAGAATGGGTGATCGAGTCAACTAAAGATCATGTTACTGATGTCTATGAAAGATACAGTTACGGATATCAGTGGTATTTGACAAGGATAGATGATGAACCAGCATTTCTTGCCAGTGGCTTTGGTGGTCAGATTATCGGAATTGTTCCTTCTCTTGACATGGTAGTAGTATTAAAATACGAGGCCGAAAACCCAAAAGACCCAGTCCCTGGTAGTGACCATGATGACATGTACTTATTTGAATTATTGGTTAAGGCTGCTAAATAACCTTTAGGGTATTACCCATTACATGATGAGTCTGACTACCCAAGCAAACTCATGCAACCAAGTAAATGATAGATCGTATCTACTCCTCAAAATTCAGTCTTGTTATAATCCTGAAAGGAAGTTATACTAACTCATTGTTTTACGTATTTCAAATGCTATTCTCGGAACCTTACTGATGTAAAAAGTATGATAGAAGTTATCAAGATTCATGTGCTTATTGGTTAAAGAAACTTTTACTTTCAAATCCCTGATGGGGAGCACTGAAATACCAACGTTATAAATTGGATAAACTCTAAATTCCCAATTTTCAATATTTACATTTAAGTCCATTTCGATTTCACCCCTAAGTTTTTTATGCAACATAGGCATGTAATTCATGTAAAATTCCATGTTCAATATATCTGTTAATTGCCGGTCGGTAAAAAATGCCCATTGATTCAACTCACGATAATAGTTTTTAAGAGGATACAATTGTTTTCCGACATATGGAGAATCCTCAGATCCCCTGTAGCTTATCGTCTCCTGGTTTTTATAATCGACATTATAAAAGGAACTGTAGTATCTTAAATTAGTCTTTATGGTTAAGCCAGGACGGATATCTTCTTGTCCTAAACAGAGGGCAAAACTTTTATTCATACTGACGTCATCATTTACTCGTAATCCTAATTGAAAGTAAAATGCCCTATTTGAAGTGAAACTATACTTCATATAGTGATTGGTGCTCAAGACTTTGTCTTGTTCCAGGCATCTATAGTTGGTCTCCAATGAATTAGAAATACTCCATTTTTTACTTTTATAGGTGATGGTAAATTTTTCAAGTTCTGTTAATCCTAATCCTATGTTTTGAGAAAGATCCGAAATATTAGTGTATTCGAGCCACCATTTATTCCTTCCTAGTTTTAAGTGAATTCCGTTAAAATCTATATTATAAAATCTTAATTTATCATCGATATCAATATCCCACAAGTCACCATAAATGCCATAGAACTTAAAACGCTCGCCTAACAAGTTAAATGTATCAGTTCCAATAAGTGTAAGCCTGGGGAATGTTTTAATATTTCCATAATAGTTATTTCCACCGGAATAGCTTCTCTCTTCTGAATACAAAGAAAAGTAGATGAAATATTTATTATGATAAGATGGCATGTAATGGAAGGCTCCATAAACACAAGTATGTCCAAATGGGTTATCTGTTACATAATCAAAATCGGTCGTAGAGTTGTATACTGCATCGTCCCTTCCATTTATAATATGTAAAGACGAGAACTCGAAATCAAACTGATGATGTAGTCCTACTGAATCCTGACCTAATATCCCGGTTGAGCAGATTAAAAAACTGATATTGATTAGCCACGTTTTCATTTCAAGATATTTTGCCAACGGATTATTTTCAAAAACCCATCGATCATTTAGTCTCGAAATGTTTAATAGAATTGATGTGAATGAAGGCTACAAAAGTAATTTTGAACACCCTTTAAGCTATATTTTTAAAATCCAATTCTTAAGGATTAAAGCTTGATTAAGTTCATACATCGTATTTTGTGAATAATTTATCAATATTCTCCCTCTAGATTATTGATTTAAGTCACTTTTTCAAATGATCCAAATAAATAAAAAATCACAGAAAGTAGTTAAAATCTCTGGAGCAGAACAATAGGATTATCCATTGCTATCTCTTTTTAAAGTTGACTATGTAGCCCGCAATCCTTGATCCCAAACCTTTATTAGTCTAATTACATAGATTAAACTAATGGCTCCGAGCAGATGCTTAATGGTATGCCCACTCCAAAAACCGGTGATATCATAGATCTGAGGGTCATAGTACTCTGCAATCTTGGCCAGAATATACCACCCAAGTATGTACCAGATCCAGTTGATGTAAGATGTTTTCTTGTAAAATAGGAGGATCATGATTGGCGCAAGCAACATCGTACCAAATTGAACAGCCGCGTATAACCTAAGATCTCCCCTACCAGACAATTCAGTGTAGTGCCAATAGAGTACACTAAAAATCCCTAAAGGGATGAGCACGTAAAATGCATAAGTACCGATTTTTGAGTCCATAAAATCATAAGTAAGCAGAACAAGAATGGGCATGAACATCAACGTCATAGGCAATCGGTCCCACATTAGTGTAAAATTATCAGGAGACCAATGGTAATAAGCTGAACCAAAAGGTGCACAAAATATTCCCAATGATAATATTACAGGCAACATCCTTGTCACAAAGTCTTTTCTTAAGGTATAAGTCTTAATACTATACTTCAATCCTATTATCCCTATAAAAAGCATGGGCAGGTTACTCATCACATCCCAGAAATTTGGAATTCCCATAATAGTTCTTTGATCAGCAAAATTGTGATACTCTGGATCCTGAGGAATAGGAGCCATTATTGCCATAATGGCAAATATTGATGCAAGTATTAAGATCAAGATGATATATCGATATCGAGTTACCATTTACTTTATATTAATAACCATTTAACACCATATCCTGGAATCAGTGATGATGCATTTATACTATCATCAGTCAATAAATCCCGATAATTTCCATCGAGAAAATCCAGCTTTTGGGTTTGTCCAGAAAAATTATGAATACACAAGACCTGGCTTTCTGATGAGCGTCTTTCTATTGAGTAGATAGATCTCACTGATGAATATTCAGCTTCTCCAAAAGGATCAAAGGCTGAGGTTTCTTTTCTTACCTTAAGCATATCAGAGTAAGATCTGAATATTCTGGATCTAAGCGAATTTTTATCATCCAGCTCTGATTTAAGAATATCAACATTGAGTTTCTGTCTATTAATGCGTCTGTTTATCCCTGATTTAATGGCTGCATCCCTGTCATTTCTTGACCCAAATAAAGAATGATAATAAATACCCGGCACTCCCGGCATGCAAAGCATGATAGATTGTGTCAATAGAAACTTATCAATTCTAGTTGTTTCTGATTCATCGGGATGTGATAATAGATCCATGTAATTGCAATTCAATTCATAGGGAGACCGAGTCCCATCTCCATTGTCCTTATAAGAAACAAATCCTCCATGGTCGATGGCTCGAGCTGCCAATTGTTCAACTTTTTCATTCGGCACTATACCTTGAAGCGGTCTTACCCCTATGCCATCATGGCTGGCAGTGAAATTAAAAAAACAAGTCTGATCTCCTCGGAGTTTAAGAGACATACTCCATTGTGTAAGAACTGTTACATCTTCTTCCATCAATGAAAAAGCTAGCAAAGGTGGGAGGCTGAAATTGTAAACAATATGAGCCTCATTATACCCATCACCGAAGTAGGAGACGTTTTCTTCGTGAGGCACATTGGTTTCTGTAACTAAGACTGTATCAGCTCCAATATGCTCTATTACTTTTCTATATGCCTGAATGACTTTATGGGTTTCTTCAAGATGCAAACAACTGGTTCCAATCTTTTTCCACAGAAATGCGATGGCATCCAACCTGATATACCTGGCTCCTTTTCTCGCATAAAACAGAAGTATGTCAAGAACTTGGATGAATACCTTATAGCTCTTAAAATTGAGATCAACCTGGTCTTCACTGAATGTAGTCCAGACATTAATTTCTTCCCCTCCTTGGTTATACTTATGAAATAATGGCAATGCCCTGGGACGTACCACAGCGGAATAATCTAGAGATGGATCAACTTTAATAAAATAGTCCTCATAATCAGGATGAGCAGTGAGGAAACCCTGAAACCATTCTGATGCTTGAGACATATGATTAACCACAGCATCAAACATGAGATAAAAATGGTCTTTTAAATACTCTATATCCTGCCATGATCCCAACTCCGGATTGATTTCATAATAATCAACAACACTAAATCCATCATCAGAAGTATAAGGGAAACACGGAAGCAAGTGAATAGAGTTGATGTGTTCTTTGAAATATGCTTCTCCAAATTCACACAAAGTCTTTAAAGGTGCTTCTCCTTTCCTTTGTATTGCATCTCCATATGTTATTAAAATGGTGTCCTCGTGTGATAATGGACCATGATTAATTTTAGTAAATACAGGTTGATACTTTTCAACCAATTTTTCAATCTCCTTGAATATTTGATTTTTATGTTGAGGATATAAATGCTCTATTAGTTCCTTCATTGGACTTACGATTCTTAGAATATGCATGAATTTAAGGAATTCAGTTAATGCATGTTAACCCTTGCATCAGTTACTAAAAAGTTAATTCGGTTAAAGCTGATTTAAACCCTTAAAGGAAAGTGGAATCTGTTTCGAGAAATAGCGAAATTATAGAAATCAAAAAATCAGATGACATGAAAAAAATCTATTTATTTCTAATTATGTTGTTCGTACTATCCAGTTGTAGAACTCAATTTTATGGATCTCCTTATATAGAAGAAGGGAGGTTCGGATGTGAGAAGATTTGTGCAAGCTGGGATATGGAGTTGGTCGGTATGGTGGCCATGGGAGAATATTCAAATGGCTGTATCTGCCAAAAACCGGAAGCAGACCTCTCCATCAATGAAGTGGGTCAATCCATCATTTTATCTTCAAAAGGAACAGGAGCTGCAGTTGCTGCTATGTTGACACAGATGCAGAATGAAGATGATGAAGCAGCAGCCAGGAGTCACAGATAAAATTTAATTACTGATTATCAAAGGGAACGACTTAGCTCCCGCAATACGGAGAAGATAATATCCCTTAGGTAAGTCTTCAGGTATCTCTATGGATCCTTCCTGAATATGGACATTGGCCATTCTTTTGCCAGTAATAGATATTATTTCTGCTTTAGCATTCAGAAGACTTTTTGTATCACTAGCCAACTGAACCATTTGCCCAGCCTTGGCAGGATTAGGATATGGTCTCACATATCCTGTATCATTAATCAGAACTTTCTCAATGGATGAGAAGTCTATACTACCATCAAGGTCTTTTATTTTTAACCTATAGAACCATTGGCCTGAAGGTACGTTTATGTCATCCCAGTGGTAGATCCTATTCTGTAATGAGAACGCCTCTCCATTAACAGATGTTAGTTTATTCCAGGTGACCCCATCATTACTTCGCATTATTTCATATCGATCAAAATTCACTTCACTTGCAGTCTGCCATTCCAGTATGACATCATCACCTTTGGCGTAAGCCTCAAATGAAATCAACTCTACCGGTACAACAACAGAGTTATCAATTACCTGGTATATTGATCCTGTACTAACATCGGTCACATACAATTCTCCATTTACATCCTGTCCGAATGAGGCGTAACTGAAATTTGAGAAGTCCTTCAAAAAAGTATTCGTCCATCCACCCATTCCATCTGGTTCCAACATCCAGAAACGACCGGTGCAATAATCAGTATAAATGTATTTTCCTTGCATTTTAGGATAAGTCGTCCCCCTATACACATAGCCTCCGGTGACTGAACAGCCAGTAGGGAAACTACTGGTATAGGCATGAATAGGAAAAGTATAATTGCCGATCGGTCCACATCCGGAAGTATTGAAAGTGTTGTTCCCCTCATAACATCGCCAACCATAATTCTCACCTCCACTACTACTTGCCGGTTGATGATCAATCTCCTCCCAGTTGTCTTGACCCACATCGGCAATGAACATATCACCAGTTCCACTATCAAAACTGAATCTCCATGGGTTTCTTAAGCCTAATGCCCAGATTTCATCAAGAACAGCAGGATTACCCACAAAAGGATTACCGGCAGGAATGCCATAGTTGCTTCCTATGGAAGGATTATCTACGTCAATCCGTAACATCTTCCCAAGTAAATTGAGTCCATCCTGGGCACGATTATTCGGATCACCACCATCTCCTCCATCACCCATACCGATATATAGATATCCATCAGGGCCAAAATTGAGATCGCCTCCGTTATGGTTATTAAAGTCCTGCACAATGGTGATGATTGGTAAGGCACTCCCGGAGTCACCGATATCAGGATTGGCACTTACTGAATAGCGAGCGACAACAGTATGTCCACTTGAGTTGGTATAATTCACAAAGAAATAGCCGTTGGTAGAATAATTAGGATGAAAAGCCAACCCCAGTAAGCCACGCTCATTTGCTCCTGAATTGACAATGGTGCTGATATCAAGAAAAGGTGCAGGCAATACAGTGCCACCATCAATGATTCTGATTACGCCACCTTGTTCTACTATGAATAACCTTGAATCCCCGGCATGTGCAATGTCCACCGGATCCGAAAATCCACCTACTACCAATTGAAGGCCTATATCTGGCATTTGGGCATGGGAGGATGACAATAATGAAATGAATAGAACGGCACCAATTAATGATCGCATATCATCAAGATAGATTGTGAAATAAAATAAGGGAGCGAGCTATTGTAGCAGAAAAATAATCAATTTCGCTATTCATTTCATAACAATTATCTATTTGTATATCGTGATTTATTTAATTCAGGGTAAACTTCTAAGAAAAAACCCCGGCCTATTCCATTAATTATAGAAACTCTTATCCTATTATTACCATTCCTTTAATGCTGATATTATGAAAAATCAAGTTCAACTCATTACTTATACCGACCGTTTGTGCCGCGGAGGGCTTAAAGAATTGGGATCCTTATTGGTTGACAAGCTTAATAAAGTCATTTCTTCCGTTCATATACTTCCATTCTACTACCCTATAGACGGAGCAGATGCAGGTTTCGATCCCATAGATCATCTTACAGTGGATCCGAAATTGGGTACATGGAAAGATATAAAGACTCTAAGTGATGACATTGACATCATGGCAGATCTTATCGTAAATCATGTTTCTGATGACTCCACACAATTTCAAGATTTCAGCGAGCGAGGCACCGAAAGCCAATACAATGGATTCTTTCTTACATATTCAAGTGTGTTTCCAGATGGTGCAAAGGAAAAGGACCTTATGGAAATATACAGGCCCAGACCGGGATTACCTTTTACATACAGCACCCTAAAAAATGGAGAAAAGATTTTGCTATGGACCACGTTCACTTCCAAGCAGGTAGATATAGATGTAGAACATCCATTGGGTCATAAATACCTCAATGATATTTTAAAGACTTTTGCCGAAAACGGCATCAAAATGATAAGGCTTGATGCAGCAGGTTATGCCATTAAAAAACCGGGAACATCCTGTTTTATGATTCCTGAGACCTTCGATTTCATAGATCAGCTGAGCACCAAGGCCAATAAACTTGGAATTGAAACACTTGTAGAGATTCATTCCCATTACCAGACTCAGATAGAGATTGCTTCAAAGGTTGATTGGGTCTATGATTTTGCAATCCCTCCTCTATTGTTACATGCTTTCTCATTTAAAACATCACAATACCTTAAAAAATGGATAGATATAAGACCTGAGAACTCCGTGACAGTATTAGATACACACGATGGAATAGGCATCGTTGATATCGGACCAGATCCGGCATCTGGAAGACTGGGGTTGGTTCCTGACAAAGAACTTGATGAATTGGTAGATATCATTCACAACAATAGTAAGGGTGAAAGCAGGCAAGCAACCGGAGCAGCTGCATCCAATCTGGATCTATATCAAGTCAATTGCACCTATCTTGATGCGCTCGCAGGAGATACTACTACCTATCTTCTTGCAAGATCTGTTCAGTTTTTCATACCGGGAATCCCACAGGTTTATTACATGGGCTTATTAATGGGGCACAACGATATGGAATTATTGCACAGTACAGGTGTCGGAAGAGATATCAACAGACATTATTATAACCCTCTGGAAGTCGATGAAGCACTGGAGTCAGAAACTGTTCAATTATTCTTCAGGTTAATCAACCTAAGAAATAAACATGCATCTTTTGATGGAGAATTTAACATGCTTGAATCCAATGATCAATCTATCATTCTGAAATGGACCAATGGAGAGTCCTGGTCAGAACTATCCATTGATTTTCAGTCATTAAATCACCAGCTCCGATATACCAATAATGGAATCATCGAAGAGATGAAGTTTTAATAAAAAGCAAATATCTCATCAAGGAATTCTAATCACATCACCAAAGAACACCGCATTAAGAAATAACTTATTGGTTCCATACCAGGTACCCCTAAAATTGGGATCTTCTGCAAATAAGATGGCTCTGCCGCTTCCTACTCTGCTCGTGATGAGAGGGACAGACTTCTTTAATTTATTATCAAGGTTATCCTTCGTAATGAAACCATCTATATGCGGATCTTCCGTGTAGACTGCGACATTACCATATTCACTTTTACTTGGTGCCATCCATACAGTGTTATTTCTGTAAATGGGTAAAGTTCTATCACGATATCCATATCCGAGCGGGTGAGTAATGTCAAGGTCTACTTCGAATATTGCTCCCCCTACTGAATTTTTACCTCGGATTTCACCAGCATTCACATAATCATATCTTGTCATCTTCTCTTCATCATCCTTCTTTGGTTCCGGCTTCAATAAAGACTCATTCACCAGTTTGTTCCTGATGGCCCATTGAGTAGCACGACCTATTGTAATAAGCTGATTCCCTTTACTTACCCATTGCTTAATCTTAGCAATGTGGGCACTATCCAGGTCTGAATAACTACCTGAAACCAATACCATGGTATTGTACTTATCGAGGTCCGCTCTTCCTATCAGTGATGACCTCAACTTAGTGATCGGCATGTGTACCCTCTGATCCATTAAGTGCCATACGAATCCCGCTTCATAGCTGCTTACACCTCCTTCAATCAACATTACAACAGATGGTTTTTCAAGCGCATCCATATATCTTGAGCCAAGATCTACACCACTCACACTGAATCCTGTGTTGGTACCAATAACTTCGACTCCATACTTATCCATTCCTGCCTGCAATAACTTTCTCACTTCATCAGCTGAATGCTTTTGTTTTTGCATCGGAATAACAAGCGTTCCATACGAAAATGAACGTTCACCTGATAATGTGGGATTGCTAAATGGTTTTTGAGAGACCGCTACCCTTACTTTGTTATCAAGTAAGTGATACAACATGGCAGGTGCATTGTAATCGTCGAAGGGAATCAGGTAAGCGTAATTGGCATCAGCAAGTTGTTCATTGGCCTTTATGAAAAAAGCCTTTGTGATCAGATCACCCATAGGCAGGGCTCTTTTAGAAGGTGCATAATCTATGTTATATGCATTGGCAAGTGACCATGCTGAGGCGTCGTAAAATACGCTGTCCTGATATTCTTCATAGGTCTCAAACATGGTTTGAACCATTCTATATTGAGGTTGAGCTGTCGGAACCACAAATGCATCTCCGGGCTTGTAATTCATTCCGTCCATGTAAACTTCTTCCTCTAAAGGATATACCTGGACTTGATGTTGCATCAATAGTTTTATAAAGGAATTCAGTCTTGTTTTATCATAAGACTCTCCAAACACATACGCTTGTGCTCCACTAGATTGAGCATTGGTTATGGAGGACTTGAAGAAATCATTCTGATATTTAAATAACATCATCTTATTATCGACTGCAGCTTCTACAGTCCCAAGAGAATTGATGAATTGATTCCTGATCGTAAACGGAAAAGTAATCTCACCCATGTCCGTCTTCTGCAAATGTCCTCTTGAACTAGCTTGCTCAAATAGTATTCCCAGTCCACCTTGAATATCAGGATAGGAAGACCCATATCCGGGATACGTACCATCGAATACTTCCTTAGTAAAATACAGGGAGCCTATGGCATCCATATCCCTTTTATAATATTCGGCGAAAGCATCATTCAAAGTAGTATAATTCTCTTCAGGCATAATAGGATCTTTGGAACCATTGGTCTTCATTGGTTCGAAGAAATAAGAAGAATTAGAACCCATCTCATGAAAGTCTGTCACTACATTAGGATACCACTGATGATACCAATTTAGCTTACCCTGACTTTCAGGATGCACCAATAACAGCCAGTCCCTGTTCAGGTCAAACCAATAATGATTGGTTCTTCCCCTGGGCCACATTTCATTATGTTCTGAATCAAGTGGATCCGATGCAAGGATATTGGATCGGTGTGAATTGGCCCATTG